>JAFSWW010000099.1 GCA_017444345.1 Synergistaceae bacterium
AAACGCTGACAAGTTTTTATTTTATTGACTCACTCATCAGCGCAATTTTTGTGTAAATTATTTTGCCTCTATTTTGCCGGGGTCTATTCGCTTTGTTAAATTTTCTATTACGTCCGGCAATTTCTCATGTTCACCGAATAATAAAAGAGTGTCGCCAGCTAGTAATTCAGTATTGCCCTTAGGAATCAAAAATTTTGCCGCTCGATTAATTAATAAAATCGTAACTCCTTCAGGAAATCTCAAATCTTTAACGCACTTCCCGACTATCTCATAATCTTCGAATAAATCGACTTCTTGAGTCTCTTCTGTGCCTGTGCCCGGAGTCCTGTCAAATGCTAAAGGATATGATTTTGTCTCTCTTACTGGCGCGTCAAGTCCTAATAATTTCGCTGCTAATGCTAAAGTTTTGCCCTGAATTAACACTGAAGTCAATACAACGAAAAATATTACATTGAACATATACATTGCGTGAGGGTGTCCGTTAGTTAATGGATAAGTCGCAAGAATAATAGGCACTGCCCCGCGCAAACCTGTCCACGAAATAAATAATTTCTCGCGTATATTAAACTTGCTGAACATTGACCCGACAAAGACAGCAACCGGCCTCGCAACAAACATTAACGCGCATGAAATTAATAAGCCGACAGTTATAATCGAGAAGTCCATTAATTCACTGGGATTCACTAATAAGCCCAACACCAAGAACATTATTATCTGCATGAGCCAAGCGAAACCCTCGTGAAATTTTTGCAGGCTGTATTTATACAAGAATTCGCGCCCTCCCATGACTATCCCGCAAACGTAGACGGCTAAATATCCATTTCCGTAAACTGTCTCAGTGAGCCCAAATGTAATTAATACAATTGCAATTCCCCATACTGGATATAGAGCTTCATTCGTAACTTTCAGGCGTTGAATCATGTAACAAGCAAGCCTGCCCATAATAACTCCCATTAAGCCGCCCGCTAACATTTGAACGACAAATTTTATAGCGAGTTCTCCGACTGGGACATCAGGAGTCGAAATCCATATCATGGCCGTCAAAGTTAAGAATACTGCCATAGGGTCGTTACTGCCTGACTCGAATTCAAGTAATGGCTTTAATTTGCCTTTGACTCCCACTTTTTGAGTACGCAGAATCGAGAACACCGCCGCCGCGTCAGTTGATGATATTATTGATCCCAGCAAGAAAGCATCTTTATACGAGAACATAGGCAGCATAGCAATGGGAATAGCAGCAACTACAGCAGTTAATAACACGCCCAGAGTCGACAGCACTACACCTTGAGTAACTACGGGCTTAATATCTGACCAGTTAGTCATGAATCCGCCCGAAAAAAGTATGAATGCAAGTGCAAATGTTCCTATATTATTAGCCGCGTCTGCATCTGCAAAATTTAATCCGCCGAGTCCGTCATTTCCTGCTAACATTCCTATTGCAAGAAATAATATCAAAGAAGGAATCTTATATTTTTCTGATATAGTACCAGCTACCAGACTCATAAAAAATAATAATCCGCCCACTAAAAAAGGATCTATCGCTTGAAACATGTTTTGTATTAATCCCTCACATAATAAATATATAAATTATTTAACTTGTAATTATCGCACAAAACACGAAAAAATGACTCCCCGTTCTTAAATTATAAATTTTTAAGCCGGGAAGCCAAATTTATATTAATGAAAGGAGTAATTTTATTATTTGCGCAATTTCTTGAGAGTTAATACAAGCCCTAATAAAATTATTGAGCCTGTGAACGAATTGCAGCCGCTTGAGCCTCCTGTAAAACCTAAATTATTATTACTGCTCGTGTGAGTGATATACCATGAAGATTTTATTATGCCGTCATTAAGTCCGTCGCTCATTAGGGGGGATTTCTCAACGCCGATATTTAATAATTCGCCCTCGTTATTCGTAATTTCACGGTCAACAGCTACAGCCCCATAACTCATTAATACGGAGTCGCCCGATATAAATAGCCCGAACTGCATAGAATCCGTAATATCTTTATCAGAAATATTTAAATCAGGATAAGCGGCCATCACTCGAATCCCCGAATCAGTCAAAGCTGTATAATCGCTCGTGTAAAATGTCGGTGAGTTCGCAACAAGTTCATTTACTCGAGTCTTAAGCGTGTTAAAATCTTCTGTGCCTAAATTTGACTCGTTGAACTCAAAAATTTTGCTGAATCCTATAATCGGAGTATAATCGGCAGGGACTGAATTAGAATCTACTTCGACACTGAAAGAAAATCCGCTGTCTCCTGTCAATTGATTATTATAGCCTGAAATTTTTTCGGTAATTGCAGATTTTGCCATATTCCCGTAAATCCACGTTAATTTTTTCTCATTTGCTGAATTATCGGCCTCCGCAAAAAATCCCGGTCTCATGACTTCAAAAGAAATTCCCGCCTGATTGTCAGAATCTTTTATGACTTTCGCGTCCTCGTCTAAAACCTCAAAATAATATGCCGCTTTCAAGTGTGAGTCGTGCCTTCCGTCGCTTAAAAGAGTCTCGCCCTCCGGTGAAAATGGGTAAGTATTGCCCTCATCGTCTGAAGTAATTGCCCTGTCAGCAAGCATGACTCCATAATAAAGCATGATATTATTATCGTCCGAGATCTTTGCGCCCGCTCCTACATAGTCAGTAACATCGCGCAGAGTTCCGTCATCAAGAACTGACCAAATTTTTAAGCCCATTTCTCGAAACATTGAGCCGAATACGCCTTTAAAGCCGCTCGGATAAGTCTCAAGTGAATTTATAGCCGGGTAAATTAAAGCCTCATACATAGAGCCGCAATTTTCAGGAGTCAAATAAAAAATTTTGCCGAATCCCACGACTCCTATTTTATCAGCAGGGACATTATTTAACGTAATATCAAAGCTGAATCCTGAGTCTTTAACTTGATTCTCCCCGCCTGAATAAATAACTGAAAAATTTTTGTCCGGGCTGGTATAATCTGAAGCATTAACGAAATTAGACACCTTCAAGAAATTGTCGACGGAATCACAAGCTCCTGAAGGTGTCAACAAAAAATTTACTGCACCTGCGTTATTATCAAGTGAAATTATTTTGTCTGTTGCATCAGTCGTGAAAATCTCAAAATTTGCGCTTATGTCGATATAATTATCAGTCGTAAATATAACCGTATAATTTCCGGCCGGCACTTGTCCCGTGAGAGTCAATACATTATTTGAATATGTATAATCAGTAATATATTTTCTGTCGCGCCTAGTCCCCGTATAAATTGACGAGATATTATAATTTACTCCGCTGGGAAGATTAGCGAATTCAAATTTTATCGGTGAGCCCATTTCTATAGCATTGAAGCCGCTTTCATAGACTGCTTTGACAGTTGCGCTAGTCTGATTTTTAACGAAAAGATTCAAGTTATCAAGTATTATATCTTCGCCGCCGCTGATTAAATAAGTAATTTTCTTGATCGTCTTACCTGCTAAATCAGAAGTATATTTGCCGTCCCTTGTTACTCCGTGAGGTTCGGTGAAGTCTTTAATGCTCAAAGCTATATCATCAGGAGTCCGCCATAAATTTGTGTCGTGCCTCATTCCGTAAATTTTGCCGTCTGTAGTCTCGACGAGCGCACCCAGCCAGTAACGAGTGTCTCCGCTGCCTATTGTTATATCAAGTCCGGAAATATTTAATACATAATTGCCCCATGTTGCTGAAGCCCCGCTTGAGAGATTTACTTTTGCGGCCGTGTCAGTTTTCTTTTTACTTATCATTGCACCAAATGAGCCGTCGGGATTCACGTTTTTATATTCGTCAAACTCTGAGTCAACAAATTTAAATCTCGCGTTATCCTTCATGAGCTCATAAACTGAGTCTGACATTCTCACGTGAACAGCTTTGACCCCGTAAATTAGAGTCTCGTTTTTTGTCGAGTACTTATCAGATGAGTGTAAATCAAATGATAATTGCGGAAATAATTTTCTTGAACCTGCCGCCGCTATTGTCGGAGTAGATACAGCGTCGAGTCCTTCTGATAATAAATTTGCTGCACTATCGCCGATTTCTCCCGCGTAAAATTCCGCCCACGTCATATCAGTTACAGCGTAGTAATCAGCAAATGCCGGCCAAGCATACAAGAGAATAATACACAAGATAAAGCTAAAAAATTTTCTGTGAATGCTCATAAATAAATGCCTCCTTAAAAAATAAATTTTGTGTAAAAAGTTTTATTGCTAAAACCTGCTAAATTATATCATTTATTTTGCGTGAAAGATTTTATTTCGCGTGTTTATTGATTTATCCTGAAAAATTTTTAGAGTGAGTGTTAATTGCATAAAACTATTTTGCGGGCGTTATCGTGTTGAATTATAAAATTTTTTTCCTGAACCTAATTACGCAGCATTGAGATAATTATATAGCCTAGTGATAAATTTTATTATATATCAGTGCAAAATTTTCATATAGTTATAATAAATCGCAGCATTTAGAAAAATATGTAGCCTCGTGATAAATTTTATATAGTATCATGCACAAAAATTTCATGAGTTATAATAAATCGCAGCATTGAGATAATTATATAGCCTAGTGATAAATTTTATTATATATCAGTGCAAAATTTTCATGAGTTATAATAAATCGCAGCATTGAGGAAAATATATAGTTTCGTGATAAAAATTTTCTTGACACTCTATAATTATATATAAGACAGCGCAAAAATTTCCGGCCTCATTGTATAATAACTCGCTATATTTACTCGCATAATAAAATTTTTTGTTGAGTGATTAATTTATTTTATGTCATGTATAATTTAAGCAAAATTTATATATAAGTGAGGCTTAAAATTATGAATGTTTACGTTGACGATTTGACGGCGGCGAGGGTTAAAGAATTGCTTGATGAGTTCGGGCTTGATATGCAGACAACTGTTAATATTTTCTTAAGGCAAATTATCAGAGATAAAGAAATTCCGTTCAGTATAGGATTTTCTGTTGACGAGAAAGAACGCCTAAATAAAATCGAACATGACGCAGAGTATGACGCATATTTCAGCGGTGAAAATCTTGAGCATATTTTACACAATATACAGCAGGTAAAAGAAGGAAAAGTTATCATTCATGATTTAATCGAGGTATAAAAAATGTATATCAAATGGGCTGAAGACGCGTGGGCAGATTATAATAACTGGCAAATAAAAGATAAAATTATACTCAAGAAAATTAATGATTTAGTCAAAGATATATTGCGTAACGGCTATTATGGAATCGGGAAACCTGAACCGCTGAAAGAAAATTTATCAGGTTTATGGAGCAGGCATATTACAGATAAGCACAGACTAATTTATAGAATTATTGATGATGAAGTAATAATTTATTCTTGTTCGGGGCATTATGAGAAATAAAGGCATTGACAGATTAAATTTTCACGTTTATTATTTCTCGCAAAAGTTAAAAATTAATTTCATTACAGGGAGGAAAATTTTATATTATGTTTACAGCAAATTATTTAATTCATAAAAATTTTAATTATTCTTCCTGTGAGTCATTGCTCAAGATAAAGCGTGATTTTATTTTTGCTTGAGTGGATGACGGACGCATTATTAATTTATTCGCATATAATAGCCGCTCATTCACCGGAGCGGTTTTTTTGTGCAGATTACTATAAGGAGAGATTTATTTATGTCAGCTAAGACAATTTTTAAGGGAGTAGCTACGGCCTTAATTACTCCCACGAATGATAACGGAGTCGATTATGACTCTTTTGCGCGCGTCCTTGATTGGCAGGTCGAACAGGGAATTAATGCACTTGTTATCGCGGGAACAACTGGCGAGGGCTCGACTTTGAACGATTCAGAACACAAACAAGTTGTAAAATTTGCCGTTGAAAGAGTCGCCGGGAAGTGTCCGATTATTGCTGCAACCGGGTCAAATGATACGAGTTATGCCGTTCAGCTTTCAAAATATTGCTGTGATGTCGGAGCAGACGGTTTATTGCTTGTTACGCCGTATTATAATAAATCGACTCAAAACGGACTCGTCAAAATGTACACGACTATAGCCGACGCTGTTAATAAGCCCGTTATTTTATACAATGTCCCGTCAAGAACAGGAGTAAATATTGAGCCTGAGACCTACGCAAAACTCGCAGATCACCCGAATATAGCCGGCATAAAAGAAGCTAACGGGAATATAAGCAAAATAGTTCAGACTTTCGAGCTTGTCGGGAATAAATTAGATATTTACTCCGGAAATGATGATCAGATCGTGCCGATTCTTTCAATGGGAGGGAAGGGCGTTATTTCTGTGTTGTCAAATCCTGCACCTAAACAGACTATGGAAATTTGTAATAAATTCTGGGCCGGCGATGTCGAGACAGCAGCAAAATTACAATGTGAGTTCTTACCGTTGATTAATGCGTTATTCTGTGAAGTGAATCCGATTCCAGTTAAAGCAGCAATGGCCGCTATGGGATTTTGCGAGAATCACGTGAGACTGCCTTTAGTTCAAATGGAAGAATCACACTGGCTGAAATTAAAATCTTTAATGCATGAGAAGGGCTTAATCTAGCATGAATCTAATTATTAACGGTGCAGGCGGGCGAATGGGTCAGATTATTTCTGACATGGCCATAAAATCAGGTGAAAATATTGTCGCCTCTGTTGATGTAATGTTTCAGACGGGCGGAGGAAGATATAATAAACTTGATGATTTCACGGGCTCGGCAGATTGCGTTATAGATTTCTCGAATCACAAGGCAGCAGACTCGCTCGTAAAATATTGCGTAAATAAAAATTTTCCTGTATTAATCGCTTCAACTGGTCATGACGAGTCAGAAATTAATTTGATTCACGATGCAGCGCAAAAAATTCCCGTCTTTATGTCGCCTAATATGTCAATCGGGGTTGCTTTAGTTGCTGACTTGGCCGAAAGAGTCGCAAAAATTTTTACTCCCTGTGATATTGAATTAATAGAAGCCCATCATAATCAAAAATTAGACGTTCCCAGCGGTACGGCTTTAATGCTCGCGAAAAGAATTCAGGAGTCAAAACCTGAAAGCGCATTCAATATCGGCAGGCACGAGAACGGCAAGCGCACTCAAAACGAGATCGGCATACATTCTTTACGTTATGGCTCAGAAGTGGGAACTCATGAAATAATTTTTTCCAATGGACTAGAGACTATAACAATAAAGCATGACGCTAAAAACAGGGCATTATTCGCAAATGGTGCATTATCGGCGGCAAAATGGCTCGTGAAACAGTCAGCGGGATTCTATAGCATGAAGGATTTTCTTAGGGACGCTTAATTTTATGAGTATTCAAGAAAGTAATAATATTTGCGGGATTTTCTCAATGGGCGAAGGGGGACTCGGTGAGACTCGCACAAAAATTTTTTATGGACGGTGATAATATGGACGCTCAAGAAATTATAAAATTTATAGCAAATTCTAAAAAAGTTACTCCCGTAAAAATATATTTGCGCGAAAATGAAAATATTGACTTCTCAGGCACAAACGCAAAAATTTTCGGAGTCGGCGATAAAATTATTTTCGGGGACTGGTCGGAGCTTGAGCCGGTAATTAATGCTAATAAATCAAAAATTTCTGATATAGTAATCGAGAATAATTCAAGAAATAGCGCAATTCCCTTATTAGACATGAAAAATATTCAAGCTAGAATCGAACCCGGCGCAATAATCCGCGATAATGTCTCAATCGGGCAAAACGCAGTAATCATGATGGGAGCTATTATCAATATCGGCGCAGTAATAGGCGATAATACCATGATTGACATGGGAGCAGTACTCGGAGGGCGTGCAACAGTCGGGAAAAATTGCCACGTGGGAGCCGGTGCAGTCCTAGCAGGTGTTATTGAGCCAGCCAGCGCAAAGCCGGTCATAATTGAAGATAACGTATTAATCGGTGCAAATGCAGTTGTAATTGAGGGAGTCCATGTCGGTGAAAATTCCGTAATTGCTGCCGGTGCTGTAGTAATTGAAGACGTTCCCGCAAATAAAGTTGTCGCAGGTTGTCCCGCAAAAATCGTGAAAGATAAGGACTCTAACACGACTCTGAAGACTGCTCTTGAGCCCGCATTAAGGAAAATTTAACATGAATAATTTTTTAGCACAGGCAAATAATCTCAGGGATAAATTACTAGAGATTCGCAAACAATTTCACAGGATTCCAGAAATCGGCAATCATGAATTTAAGACGGCCGGTTTAATCGAGAAATATTTAGACGAGTCGGGAATTTCGCATAAAAGAGTCTTAGACACTGGAATAATAGCAAAACTTGACGGCACTAAACCCGGCAGGAATTCAGCATTAAGAACTGACATTGACGCATTACCCATAAACGAGGCTACTAATTGCGAATTTGCCTCACAAAATCCCGGATTTATGCACGCTTGCGGTCATGATGTTCATATAACGGGCGTATTAGGTGCTGCTATGATTCTTGCTAATAACCGCGAAAATTTATCGGGTTCAGTAACGTTTTTATTTCAGCCTGATGAAGAGGGCGACGGCGGGGCAGAAAGATTAATTAAACTCGGTGCTCTTGATGGGATTGATGCAGTTTTCGGCGCACATGTTGACCCGACATTAAAGGCCGGCGATATAGGCATTAAATACGGAAATTTTTACGCGTCATCGGCAATGTTTAATATTAGGGTAATCGGCAAATCTTCACACGGTGCGCAGAGAAATAAAGGCGTTGACTCAATTGAGGCGGCTTCACACTTGATTATAGAATTATTAAACATGAACGCCCCCGGGCAAGTCGTTACAGTCGGCAAATTCACGGCAGGAACAGCAAGAAATATTTTAGCTGGCGAGTCAGATTTACAGGGAATTATACGCACGTTCGGAGTAAATGAACGCTCAAAAATGTGTGATGAACTCAAAAATTTAACGCGGGAAATTCCGGCCAAGTTCGGCGCAAAATCTGAATGCGAAATAATAAGCAGTGCACCCGGAGTAATTAATGACAATGACAAAATAAATTTATTCGTTGAGAAGATTTCACGGGAGACTCTGGGCTCTGAACACGTCAAAATTATTGATACTCCTACAATGATAAGCGAAGACTTTGGATGTTATATCATGGCAAAAACAGGCTGTTTTTATCACATAGGCGCGGAGTCCGAATATCCTTTACACAGCGATAAATTTTTGCCAAAAGATGACGCAATTATAACGGCTTCGGCTATACATTCGGCCGTCGTAACAAATTTTAATATGGGACTGATTTAAACTTGAACACTATCACAGCAAAATTCGGGGGGACTTCTTTAGCTGATGCCTCACAAATTAAGAAAGCAGCGGCAATTATTAAAGCTAATCCATCACGGCGTTTTGTAGTTGCTTCTGCTCCGGGCAAAAGATTCACGGACGATATAAAGATTACGGATTTATTATATAAGGCTCATGCTCAATATATTAATAATGAAGATTTTGACGGGACTTTAACGCAGATTTCCGAACGTTTTGCGGCAATTATTCAGGATTTAGCGATAAATTTTGATATAAGCTCAGAGATAAACGCAATAAAAGCAAATATTTCAAGTCGTGATTATTTAGCGAGCCGCGGAGAATATATAAATTCTAAGATTATCGCAAAATTTCTCGGCTGGGAATTTGTTGACGCTTCAGAAGTGATTTTCTTTAACGAGTCAGGCTTTCTTGACGAGTCAAAAACTTTTTATATCATGGGCGAAAAGTTAAAATCTCTCAAGTGTGCAGTTATTCCCGGCTTTTATGGGAGTTTACCCGATGGCAGCATTAAAACTTTTTCACGGGGCGGATCTGATATAACGGGTTCAATTGCAGCGCGTGCAGTTAAAGCAGATTTATACGAGAACTGGACGGACGTTTCAGGAATGTTAAGCGCAGATCCCCGAATCGTAAATAATCCGCGAGTAATAGATTATATAACTTATACTGAGTTGCGCGAATTAAGTTACATGGGCGCGAGTGTCTTGCATGAAGATGCAGTATTTCCGGTAAGGCAGGCGGGAATTCCCATTAATATACGCAACACAAATAAACCCGATGACAAAGGCACGTTAATAGCTGCTTCATTACCTGAAGGAATAACAAGAAAACTTGTTACAGGAATTGCAGGACGTAAAGATTTTTGCAGTATCAGAGTCGAAAAAAGTATGATGAACGGTGAAACAGGATTCGGCGCGAAATTGTTATATATTTTCGCAAAAAATGGAGTTCCCTTTGAACATTGCCCGACCGGAATCGATACGATTTCAGTAATAGTGAATGCTAAATTATTTGACTCTCAGCGTGAGAATATTTTGCGCGAGATAAAAAACGAACTCGCCCCGGATTTTATCACGATTGAGAAAAATTTAGCTGTAATTGCTGTAGTCGGGGCAGGAATGGCAGGAACTAAGGGAATAGCGGCGAAAATTTTTGCTTCTCTTGCGTCGGCCGGCATAAATATAAGACTCATAGATCAAGGCTCAGACGAGTTAAATATAATTATCGGCGTTGATGATTCGGATTACAAGAAAGCCATTAACACGCTGTATAAAGCTATTATCGAGTAAATAAATAATTTAGCGGCCTCTCGTTTTATATTATGTAAATGGGAGGCAGATTTTTTTGCTGGAATTAAGAATAATTTTACAAGCTATTCATGAAGCTATAAACTTTATTTCTGCGTGTTATAATCATGACCGCATATATTTTTAATTCACACATAGGAGTATAAATTTGTAATGAAAGCTGAACCCATATTATTAGTCGGTAAAGTTATTCAGCCTGAAGGAACAATTTTCAGAATACCAGTCTATCAGCGCAATTACAGTTGGGACGAAGAGCAGTGCAAAACATTACTTGATGATATTGACAGGATTCTCACGTCGGGTAAAAGCAAAACGCATTTTCTCGGCACTATGGTCTATGTAGAATCTGATGAGAACTCATATTTATTAAATAATGAATTATATCGTAATTGACGGCCAGCAGAGATTAACAACTATAATGATTTTCTTGAAGGCTTTGCAGGATTGCGCAAAAAATTTTAATGATGATCATGATATTGCGGGCACAATTGACGGACTTCTTTATAATACAGGCCATGAGACATCTAAATATTTTAGAATTAAGTTAAAATCTCCCGGCTTGGATTATGAAAAATTTACGGATTTGCTTCAAGATAAGCGCGATAAATTAAAGGAGTCTGACAGGATATTAAAGAATTACCAAATATGTATTAAGCGCATTACTCAATGGATAAATTCAGGTTTTATACCGAAAAAAATTTTATGGGCAGTCAAGCAATTAGAAGTCGTAAAAATTGTAATGGACAAAAACGACAATCAGCACGCAATTTTTGAGAGTCTTAATTCAACAGGTCTGAATCTCTCACAAGCTGATTTAATACGAAATTTTTTGCTCATGAATGAATCACCGGCAGAACAAGAAAAATTATTTGAATATTGGCAAGTAATTGAGCGTAATTTAAAAGCTGACGAATCCAATGAAGATATAAATAATTTTTTCATGCACTACATAACTTTTATTAGCGGCCCGGCTGCTAGAGAAATTAACAAGAAAATTTTATATCGTCGATTTGTAGAATTATTTGACGAGAAAAATTTAACGCGTTCTGTGATACTCGCAGAATTAAAGCATTTATCCGGAATATACAGCGCGTTCGTAAATAAGGACTCTAAGAAAAAATATCCGGCTGACGTAATGAAATATCTTGATAATTTGCGCACTCTTAATCAAACGACTTGTTACCCGTTTTTGCTGCATGTCTTTGACGATTATGAGAATGATATTATTGACTCAAATACTCTTTCTAAAGTAGTAAGATTTATATTTTGCTATATTTTTCGCCGCAGAGTTTGCGAAATTGAAAGCAGAGGATTAAATAAATTATTTGCCTCGTTATATTCAAGAATATTCAAAGTAGCTGACAAGAATACAAAATATTATGAGGCAGTGAATAAATTTATGTCGACACAATTGTCAAAAGATGCTATGCCGACTGACTCAGAATTTGAGAATGCCCTGCTAAATGGTAATATGTACTCTAAGCCGTTTTGTAAATTTTTATTAATGAGCATAGAAAATGGATTCTCTAAAGAAAGAATTATATTACAAGGCGAAAAACTTACGATTGAGCATATTATGCCGCAAAATTTAACCCCTGAATGGAGGCGCATTTTTTCACCTGAAGATCACGCTAAATATTTGCACACTCTAGGCAATCTCACTATAACCGGCTATAATTCGGAGCTGTCTAATAAAAGTTTTGCGGAAAAAGTGAAATTAATTACAAGTTCAGACAATCCCACTAAGGCCGTAAAATTAAATCTTGACGTGATAAATAAAGATTTATGGACAATTAACGAGATTCAATCACGAGCAGAGAGACTCGCAAAAATAGTTATTGACTTATTCAGCGCAGAAAAAATTAATGACCCTGATATACAATTTAATCATCTCACAAAAATTACTCTTGAGGATTTCAGCACGGTAACTTATAAAGTTTTGGATTCATTCGTATTTGACGGTGAAGAATACAAACAAGACACTTTTGCGTTAATGCTCGTTGATGTCGTGAAGATTCTTGACAAGTTAAAGCCGGGTATACTTGACGGACTTGCGCGCGAAAATTACTCTTTTACATCAGGCGGCAAAATCTATATCACTTATGACACTGAAATAATAAATAGGTCTAAAGAAATACGAGATGGCATATTTATAGAATCTAATATGAATCAAAAATTTTTTATGAAATTTATAGCCTCATTATTTGAGAGATTCAATATTGATAAATCACGCTTTTATATTTTCGTGAAAGCAAGCCCGAATAAACAGGATTAAGCCTAAATGTGATAAGATATACGCACATGTCAGCATATTTTTTTGCGGAGGCCATATAAATGCAGGAAGTTAAAAAAGTTACGACTGAGGTCGGCACTAATGAATGGCAGTTAGTAGTTTTCGTGCTGGGTGATCAGTCTTTTGCTATCAACGTTGATAAAACTAGAGAAATTTTGCGCTGGCCGGGTGTGCGTTCGATTCCTGATGCTCCGGTTGCATTAATCGGCATTACTTCAGTCAGGGGAGAAGTCTTGCCTATGGTAGATCTAAGAATATTTCTCGGAATCCCCCCCGTTACTCCGATTGAGCAGAGCAAAGTAATTATCGCAGAATTCAACGAGGTTAAACTCGGCTTTGTTGTTGACGCTGTAGAGAGAATTTATAGAATCAAATCCGAAGACTTAGACGCAAGCATGACAGGAAAATATCTCGGCGACTGGATTCTATATGTCATTAAGCGCGACACAAGAAATGTATTATTACTTGATTATGAGGCAATTGTACAGACTATAAGCCCGCAGCTTGTAATTCAGCATTCAGGAGATCCTGGCAAAGCTGTTACCATGATGGAAGGTGTAGGACACCCCGGCGATTATCATATTATAGTAGCTGAAGACTCGCCCCTTATTCGCAAACAGGTTGAAGACGCATTAATGGCGAGCGGATTCACTGATTTACATATTTGTCCGGACGGTAAAGTCGCTTATGATGCAATTGTCGGAGCCGGTGAACACTGTGATTTATTAATTACGGACGTTGAAATGCCCAGACTCGACGGGTTGACTCTGACTCGGCGCATAAAAGAAAATCCCGAAACGAAAAATATTCCCGTTATAGTTTTCTCGTCTATTATGGCAAATGATATTAAGAATAAAGCCGCTTCAGTCGGTGCAAATTATCAGGTTACAAAGCCGGAAATCACGTTATTAGTCGAGTGCGTCGTCAAAGTCATTCGCGAAAAACAAAATCGCACAAGCGAGGAGGCCGCCGTATAAATTTGTTAATGCCTTTCTGGAACGCTGAATTATACGTAGAAATTTCGTCATGGTTTCCATTTGGGAGGGACTATCAGCCCATTTCAGTTAATAGATTCTATGACTCTGACCTGCAAAAGATCTCGGCTTCATGTATGGACTTAGGCAGCGAATTTTTTTTCATGGCTTCACCGTTAACCGGCTGTGTAGGAAATTTACCCCGTGATAATTTTTTCAAGTATAGCCCTGATAGTGCCTTAAATTTAGGTTTCTTAATGATTCTGGGATATTCTGAAAAAATGGAACGCGCTGTAACTACTTCACTTGCAATGCTTGAGTCTGCTAATGGACTTTATGCGGGCATTACCGGCTGTTCATTCTGGAGTCACGGAATTTTTCAGGGTAATACAAAAGTTATAGCTATCACGAGCGATGACCCGTTTTATAATTGTGATAATTATTTGAAGGGGTTGGCTGGAATATTATATGAAGTAAAAAAATTTTTGAAGTCCGGCGATGATTCGTATTTTGCTGAAAAGTTCGGCTATAATAGGTTCTTTTTTGAGTGGGAAGACGAGAGTCCGCGCGATTTAAGAGTGAGTCAGATTTTGAATGAATTTGAGCTGGACAGCACGCGTGAAATTGTAGGAGGTAATTCAAAAATGGACTTCCCCCCGTTCATAGGTGCTATTATGAGAGCGCAAGAATAAAATTTTTAAGGAGTGTTTAATACTTGGCAAAGACGAAAGATAAAGATTTAGACTTGACAGAAGAAAATTTTGACGTTGACGGCGATCTTGATTTGTCAGACGATAAGGGCGGCGGCGGTGTTGATGATTTAATTGACGAGGGACGCGCGCGGGGTTATGTAACTCCGGGCGATATTGAACGTCATATTCCATTAGAGACATGGGACGCTAACACACTTGACAGCATTCTCACAAATCTTCAGGAAATGGGCATAGACGTTGCCGACCAGTCAAATATTACCAAGATTCCCGCAGGTCAAGAGGCACGAGAAGAATTTATACCGGCAATTGAAAGCGAAATCGGAAAACTTGACGACATTCCCTTAACTGACCCTGTTAGAATGTATTTACGAGAAATCGGCAAGGTCTCATTATTGACAGCGTCTGAAGAAGTCGAACTCGCTCAAAGAATGGAAAAAGGCGACATCGAGGCCAAGAAAAAATTAATTGATGCAAATCTGCGTCTCGTTGTGAGTATCGCAAAAAAATATATAGGCCGCGGAATGTTATTTCTTGATTTAATTCAGGAGGGCAATTTAGGCTTAATTCGAGCTGTTGAAAAATTTGATTATAGACGGGGATTCAAGTTCAGCACTTACGCAACATGGTGGATTCGTCAAGCAATTACACGAGCTATAGCAGATCAAGCACGTACTATCAGAGTCCCCGTTCATATGGTCGAGACTATTAATAAAATGGTCAGGATATCGCGTTTACTAGTTCAGGAATTAGGCCGCGAACCTTCAGACGAGGAAATTGCAGAAAGAATGAATATAGAGCCCTCAAAAGTTGAAGAGATCCGCAGAATTTCGCAATTACCAGTATCTCTTGAGACTCCCATCGGTGAAGAAGAAGACAGCCAGCTCGGTGATTTCATAGAAGATCATGATTTACCCAGTCCCGACGAGGCCGCAGCAGGTCATTTATTGCACGAACAGATAGAAGACATGTTAAATACTCTTTCTGACAGGGAGCGTGAAGTTCTGCATTATAGATTTGGGCTTGAGGACGGGCACTCGTACACGCTTGAAGAGGTCGGCAAGAAATTTAATGTAACGCGCGAAAGAATTAGACAGATAGAAGCTAAGGCACTACGGAAATTACGACAGCCCAGCAAGAAATTAAAAGATTTTCTGGACTAAGTAAATACAATGGCTAATAAATTCACTAAGACAGTAAAGAATGCGAAAAGGGGTATAGCATTCTCGAAAAAATTTAAACATAGGCTCTCTGGTGCGCTCGTATTATTTTTATTGCTGCTATTCTCGTGTGCTTTATTCGTATGGTGGCAGGAAAAAAATTTTACTGGCTCATTCTGGGACTCAGTCTGGAGCGTCTTATTTACCCTGATAGGACAAGGGGAATTTGCTACGTCGCCTCATACTTTCTGGGGCAGAATTATAGTATTTCTGCTTTCAATTTTCGGCGTGGCATTATTCGGAGTAGTCTTTGCTGAAGTTTTGCAGAGATTAAT
Source organism: Synergistaceae bacterium (assembly GCA_017444345.1). NCBI lineage: Bacteria > Thermotogati > Synergistota > Synergistia > Synergistales > Synergistaceae > Synergistaceae bacterium. Next base: position 16,024 of record JAFSWW010000099.1, read on the forward strand.
TAATAGCAGAATCAAATTACTTTTAGGGGAGATGATGGGCATTAATAATTGCAAATTTGAGGGACATGTTGTAATTTGCGGCTGGAATAATCGAGGGGTATATATAGCCCGTGAGTTAAAAGCATCAGGAAGGCAGGCGGCTTTAATTGCTCCGGAACGTCCGAAAGATTTAGATCCTGAAATTTTTTACGTTCAAGGCAACCCTTCAGAGCGCGAGTCATTAATCAAAGGCGGTATCGAGAAAGCACAAGGCGCGATAATTTTAGGAGATCCCGAATACGGCAATGATGACTCTCACACGATTTTAACGGGACTCGCCATTGAAGCAATTGCTCCGGACGTTTACACAGTTATGGAGCTGCATAATCCCGAAAATGAACGTTACGCGAGATATGCAAATGTTGATGATATTCTTTATAGTGACAGCTTAATAGCAGGAATTACGGCAATGTGTACTCACAATGAAGGCATATCGGCATTTATTCGGGATATATTATCAAGTGCTGATGACGGCCATAGTTTTGCGTCGTTCGATGCTCCCGACGAGTTCAATAATAAGACAGTCGGAGAATTATTTGACTATTTCAGGAAAAATGACGCGCTCCCGATTGGAATATTGACTCCGCCTGATTTGCCCGGAAAAGTTCCCGCGTCTGAATGGATTTCAACTGTTAATCCGCCGCTCGATAAAATAATAAGCCTTCCCGTTAAAGTTGTCTGTATCGTTAAAGATAATTACTCGGAAATAGTAAATAAATAATAAAATCTCCTGATTCGAGCTTTACGAGTCAGGAGAAATTTTTTAGCTTGCTTTATTATTTATGCTTTATGCTTTGAACGGCTTGACATCTTTCACTGCTTCAGACGTTGAAATTTGAGCGTCGTTATTATCTGAATCAAGTAATTTATATTTAACATTGCCCATTCCCAGCTCATGCATATAAGATAACTGCCTGAAACCGTGCCTTGACTGCATACGTTCAAATAGTGCTGCCTTGTCTGAATCTTTTAATGCGTAAACTAAATCTACTGAAGCCGTATCAATTGCCGCAATATCAAGAGAAGCAAGAATCCCAATATTTGGAGTTACAACAGGTTCGGCGGCTACTCCCTCGCAATCACATGAGACTGACATGTTACGCAATACGTTAATGAAAGCTATATTTTTGCCGAAATGATCAACTGTAGCCTTTGCGGACTCGCTGATTCGTTCCATTAATTCTTCGCCGTCTATGTCCCATTGATTATTTTGTCCCGGTGTAGTGTGAATCATTGCTTTCCCGATTCGGCCGTCAGCACAGCCGATCCCGATATTTTTATTTGAGCCTCCGAATCCTCCCATTACGTGGCCCTTAAAGTGAGTAAGCACTAATAACGAATCATAATTTAATAAATTCTTGCCTACTGACATCTCACTAAAATAATGACCGCCCTTAACTGGTAGCATAGCCGTGCCGTCTTCGTCCATTATATCAACAGGTGCGAAAGTCCAGCCGTTAATTTTTAGAGTCTCTCTATGCTGGGGAGTCGTATATCTGTCGCCCTCGTAATATGCATTAGTCTCGACTATGTGAGCAGCGGGCAATTTTTGCGAGATTAAATCTTTGACCCATTCGCGGGGGATTATATTAGGCCCATGAGGTTCGCCGGTGTGTAATTTTATAGCGACCTTACCTGTTATATTTGTGTTGATTTTCGCGAAAAGTTTTAGCAAGCCTTCAGATGATAAATCACGGGTGAAATAAACAATTGACTCATTGCCTGAACGTTTTTCATATGGAACGTAAATATTTCCGTCTTTTGCTGGGAACATGGAAAATAACACCCTTTCATAAATTTATACGCGCCTGAGGAGATTCGAACCCCTGACCTTCGGCTCCGGAGGCCGACACTCTATCCGCTGAGCTACAGGCGCAATGATTGAATTATATCATGTCTCTATATATGATCAATCAGCACAAAAATTTTTATAATAAACCTTGCGCTATTCGGGTAAAAAATTTTATCAACGGCTCAGAGTACAGCCCATAAACAAACGCTCCCAGTGCAAGAACTCCTAAGGGTGCCAGCATTTGAACGCCGGGATCTCTCACGCCCTGATTAGCCGTCTTGAAATCAAAATTTTTGCCGGGCATTATAAATATACTGAATATCGAGAAAATATACGGCACAGTCAAGACAGCTGAAATCATTAACATAGCAATCCCCGCATGTCCGAGTTCAGTCCCAGCCGCTGAAGCCGTACCGAGCTGCCATTTACCCATAAATCCCGCCGAAGGAGGCAGCCCGCACAAAGCAAGCCCCGAAAATAATAAAGCAATTGAAGTTTTTGGCATTCCCACGACAAGCCCGCGCATGTCAAATAAATATTCCCGTTCAGTCTGGCACAATATAGCACCTGCACAGAAAAATAAATTTATTTTCATGATCGCATGACCGCCCATGTGAGTTAACGCGCCGACAAGCCCTTCAGGAGTCAATAATAACACGCCGATTAATATATAAGAAAGCTGGCTTATAGTCGAATATGCAAATCTCCGCTTTAAATGTTGTGTAGCAAGTGCCATCGATGAGCCGTATACAATCGTAATGCAAGCAAGAATAAACGCCGCCCATTGTGCCCAAGTTCCTGCGAGTACTTCAGGCTCGAAAACGTACCAAGTGAGTCTAATTATCGCAAAAATTCCGGCCTTTACGACTGCTACAGCGTGCAATAATGCAGTAACAGGAGTCGGAGCTACTGACGCAGAAGGCAGCCACCCATGAAACGGAAATATAGCAGCTTTTACCCCAAAGCCGAGAAAGCCAAGAAACCACGCCCATAAAAGCATATTGCTAGGCTCATTAGGCCAAACGCCCAGTGTCCCGCCCAGTGTGAAGAATTCCCCGCCGCCCTGATACATCGTATATGTCAAAGCTATAAACGCACACGCAGCACCTCCGACCGAATAAATTAAATATTTTCTTCCTGCATATCTAGCCCGGCCGTCCATTTCGTGCATAACTAGCGGCAATGTCGTTAAAGTCATAATCTCATAAAATAAATATAATGTCAGCAAATCAGAAGCTAAAGCAATTCCGGCAACTACCCCGTAAGTCAATATAAACCATCCGAAAAAAGTCGTCTCTCTATGCTCGTGAGTCATGTATTCAAAGGCGTATAATGTCGTGAGAGGCCATAATATAGCAATCAAGACAGCAAAGACCATTCCCAGCCCGTCAAGCCTCAAAGCAAATCCCGCCTTCTCTGAAAGTCTGAATAAAGTCAAAGTATTCACAGGCGGATATATTACCAGCAATAAAATTATTAATGTATTCAATAACACTGACGATTCAATAAAAATATTGCGATATTTGCGATCACTAAATTTCAAGAATGGCAGCATTACGGCAGCTACTGCAGGAAGCAATATAGGCAGCAACAAAAATTTTTCATTCATTATAGACTCTCCTTTATAGCATTATTCTAACTCTGTCAGGGTGTTCACCGCCCCAGCCGACCGGGGGCATATTCTCAAGCTGTAAAATGTCATCATTATCAAGAATTATATTTTGCGAGTCAAGATTTTCGCGCATTCTCTCAGGACTTGAAGATTTAGGAATCGACATCACATTTTCTGATAAAATAAAGCTCAAACAAATTTGAACGGTGCTGACGTTATATTTTTTTGCGAGTGAAATAATTAGCTCGTCATTAAGGACTCTCCCCCGCCCAGTCGGACTCCATGCTTGAACGAGTATATTTCTTTCACGATAATAATTTAACGCAAATGCTTGAGTGTGTCCCGGGTGAAATTCTAATTGTGCTACTGAAGGGCGTATCCTGCAATTATTAATAATATTTTCTGCGTGAATGGGTAAAAAGTTGCTGAGTCCAAGTGCCTTAATTCTGCCCTGATTATATAAATCTTCCATAGCGCGCCATGTCTGCAAATCTAAATTTTTCCAGTCTTGACTCTCTAAATCAGGTCTAGGCCAGTGAATCATGTAAATATCAAGATAATCAGTCTGCAAATTCTCAAGAGTTTTATCAAATGCCGCGAGAGTCTCATCATAACCCATGCTAGTTTTCCAGACTTTAGAAGCAATAATAATTTTTCCGCGTGATATATTGCCTTGTGTGAGAGCTTGACCGATAAATTTTTCAGTTCCGTAAAATTCCGCTGTGTCAAAATAAGTGTAACCGGCCTTTATTGCGTCGAGAATAATATTACTTGACTCGGCCTTATAAGTCCCGAATCCCATTACAGGAAGTTCAAGCCCGTTATTGAGAATAAATTTTTTCATGCTGTAAATTCCTCCTGACTCATAAATAAATTTTGCGGATGTCTTTACATATTTTATATTGTTATATTTACTAGCACATAATAGCAAAAAAAAGCAGGTAATTTTTCGGGAATTTGTATCAGGAAATTTGACAGATTTTGAATCTTAGTATAAAATTTCGGCTCAATCAGTTCAATTGAAATATTGCTAATGAAAAACGACAATATCTTTTCGCAAACCACTTTTCAGAATACAACAGCCGGAGTGCAGTACAGACCCCGGCTTGAAATTTTTTGCGGACTCGTTAATTATTTATTCAAGAACGCATTAACTTTGTCTTTAACTCGTGATCCGTCAGCTTGGCCGGCGGTTTTCTTCATTACAGTTTTCATTAATTTGCCCATATCTTTAGGCGAGCTTGCGTTAATTTCACTTGCTGACTCGGCGATTATTTTATCGAGTTCTGAGTCATCAAGCTGCTTAGGCAAATAAGGCTCTAAAATTTTTATTTCTGCAAGTTCTGACTCTGCGCGGTCATTTGCCCCGCCTGATTTATACTGTTCGGCTGCGTCTTTACGTTGCTTAATGAGGCGTTTAATTACCGCGTGAACGTCATCGTCCGTGATTTCTGCTGATTTGCCTTTATCAGCCTGCAATTTCTGTAATTCGGCCTTGAGCATTCTTAGAGTTGAGAGTTTAGGCTCTTCACGTGCTTTCATGGCCTGCACTAAATCTTTTGCGATGTCTTGAGCTAATGACATTATTTATTCAGGCCTCCTGTTTTCGTGTTCGTGTTTAGGCTCGTCGGGGATTCTGGGCTTTTCGGGACGTTCTGGGCGTTCGTGCTCGACTTTATTGGAATCTTGCGCAGGTCTGTGATGTTCAGGCTTTGGCGGTTCGGGGCGTGTTACGTTCGGCGCAGGAGTCGGAGTCGGTGCGGGTTTAGGCGCGTCAGGTTTTGCTACAGGTTTGGGCGGTTCGGGGCGTGTTACATTATTATCATGAGTCGGAGTCGGTGCCGGTTTTGCTGCTTCAGGTCTGGGCGGCTCAGGTCTATGATGTTCAGGAGTCGGCGCAGGCTTTGGCGGTTCTGGTCTTGCTACAGGTGCGGGAGTCGGCGCGGGTTTAGGGGCTGGCACATGATGAACAGGAGCGGGCGCGGGCTTTGGAACTGGACGAGGTTTAACGGGTTCGATTTTTGCGGCTGGTCTGCTCCATGCTGCCTTAAATAAATTTGCTGCTTTCTTATAGTCTTTTGCTCTGAAAGCTGCCATACCTCTTTGGAAGGCTGAGTCTTTCTCTGCGTCATTGCGTTTATTTGATATGCAGGCTCGTCTGAACCAAAAAGCGGCATTATAATAATTCTGATTAGTTCCGTGTCCTGAGTAAAATAATTCCGCGAGTCTGTATTGAGCGTTTGCATCGCCTTTGTTTGCTGCCTTCTCGTACCAGTAATAGGCCTGTTTATAATCGCGTTTGACTCCCTCGCCGTTGTAATAAATTCTGCCGAGTTCAAACTGTGAGCCGACATGACCTTTATCTGCTTCACGTCTTAACTGTTCGATTTTCGGCGAAAGTTTCGGGCGCGGTCTTACCGGGACTCGTCTATGAGCTGCGAAAACTGTTCCGGCTGAAAAGGTTATTACTAGAATAACGAGTAATAATATAGCGCGTTTGTAGTGCTTTAACATTGATACAACCTCCTAATAATATCAGGGAGTCAAAGCGACTCCCTATGTTGATTTCATAAATTAGATAGGATTCCTATGACGCATTGATTTGCGTTTGCGTGCTGCCTCGGCGCGTTTGATTTTCTTAGCGTCGCTGGGTTTCTCGTAATGCTCACGTCTGCGTGCTTCTCTTAATGTGCCTACTCTGGCTACTTCGCGTTTAAATCTTCGGAGCGTATCTTCCAGAGTCTCGCCGTCTTTACGGGTTACTGTAGTCAATTACATTCCCTCCCTTCAGGATTTCTCTGTACAGTCAGAAAGCTAACCGGGTGGCCAGCCGAGATTACGTCCTGCCAGTAAATGCAGGTGAAGATGAGGGACAGTCTGCCCGCCCTGTTCGCCTGTGTTGATTACCATTCTGAAGCCTTTTTCCGCGAGATCAAATTTTTTAGCGATTTTCACTGCAGCATCAAGAAGGCTGTTCCATACGGAAGAATCTTTAACTGCCAGTGCTGAGTCAAAATGTTCTCTGGGAATTACTAGAATATGAACAGGGGCTTGCGGGTTTACATCACGAAATGCAACGACTTTATCATCACTATAGACGAACTCTGTCGGGATTTCTTTATTTGCGATTTTGCAGAAAATACAATCACTCAATTTTTTTATAGCCTCCTTGAATTTGACATGTAAATTTTATAACATATTAGGCTACTTAACAAATCAGAATAATACGTAATTTTTTTAAGTGTATAATTTCACAGTGAAAATAATAATTTATAAATCAGGAGGCAAATTTTTACATGACAGGAAAAAGCGACAAAGTTAGAGTCAGATTCGCACCCAGTCCGACGGGAGCATTACACATCGGGGGCGGCCATACAGCATTATTTAACTGGCTATGGGCGAGACATTGCGGCGGAAAATTTATTTTGCGGATTGAAGACACTGATCTAGAACGCTCAACAAAAGAATACGAGCAAACTATTATGTCGGGCATGGTATGGCTTGGGCTTGACTGGGATGAGGGGCCGGATATAGGCGGAAATTACGGACCTTACAGACAATCTGATAGACTCGATATTTACAGGGACTATGCAGAAAAATTAGTAAACGAGGGCAAAGCATACAGGGACGGTCAAGCAATTATATTTAAAGTTGAGCCCGGTCAAGATATTTCATTTAGAGCTATTGTATACGGTCAAATTGACGTGATGAGCGACGGACTGCGCGAGAAAGATTCAGACAAGTTAAAGGACATTGTTATAATAAAGAGCGACGGAATGCCGACATATAATTATGCCGTAGTAATAGATGATCACTTAATGAATATAACTCACGTAATCAGAGGCGAAGATCATATTTCGAATACTCCTAAACAAATTTTATTATATCGTGCATTAGGCTGGGAAGTTCCCGAATTCGCACATCTGCCCATGATACTGGGACGCGACAAGAAAAAATTAAGCAAGCGGCACGGAGCAACGAGCATTTATGAATATCGCGATATGGGTTATATGCCCGACTCAATGTTTAATTTTCTTGCATTATTGGGCTGGTCGGCTGGCGATGACAAAGAAATTTTTACGCGTGAACAGGCTGCAGAATGGTTCGAGCTTTCACGAGTTACAAAAAAAGCAGCAGTCTTTGATTTCGACAAATTGAATCACATAAATCAGGAACATTTGAAGGCGCTTGATCCGTTCGTGAGACTCTCAATGGTAAAACCCTTCTGGATTGAAGCGGGCTTAAATGTTGATGCACATGATGATAAATATCTTGCTGATTCTTTGACTCTCATGGCCGGACGTGGTCAGACAGCTAAAGAGATGGCCGAGTTCTCGGACTATTTTGTATCGTTTGAGCCAGTTAAATCACGTTGGAACGCTGAAGGAATTGACCGCGAAAAATTAAAGCCTTTCTTTGAAGATTTATTCTCGCATGAATGGAAAGCTGAAATCTTAGAACAGGCCGCGCGCGACTGGGTAAACTCTCAGGAGGGTGCAAAAATGAAGGATTATGCCATGCCTTTGAGATTCGCTTTAACGGGTATGAAAGTAAGTCCCGGCGTTTTTGAGGTCGCCGAGATTCTTGGCCGTGATGAGTGCAGAAAGAGACTCGAATTTTACGGAATGATTTAATAATTATATTGCGCTGTTAAAGGCACATGATCAGAAGGACGCTCCCACGCACGGACTCTCGTATCAGGCTCGCAATTTACAGCAAGTTCAGCCAAATTTTTACTAGCTAACATGTGATCAATCCGCCAGCCTATATTATTTGTGAGAGCGTCTTTAACTCGATAATCATAGAATGTGAAAATATTTGCTTCAGTGTGAAAGAGTCTCAACACGTCAACGAGTCCCGCGCTAGTTTGCTTGAAAACTTCCCGAATCTCATCGCAAAAACAAACGTGATTTTTTTTCGTTTCAGGGTGATTAACGTCAATATTTTCGGGGGCAACGTTCAAATCTCCCAGCCATAAGAATAAATTTTCAGGTTTAGAAATTTCGCGGTTGATAATATTTCTAATTCGGGCAAAAAATTTTTTCTTGACTTCAAAGTCCGGGCTGTCTATGGACTTCCCCTGCGGCACATATGAATTCAGGATAAATAAATTCTTGTAAGTAAGAGTCAATATTCTTGTGTCAAAATTATTCGCGCCCGATTCTGATTCAGAGTCATTAAATCCGAACGAAATTTTTACGTCAAGATTATTTTTTGCGAGAACAGCGACACCGTTATAACTTTTCTCCCCGTGAAAGTAAGATTTATAGCCGAGTTCAGTAAATGCAATATCGGGGAAGAATTCATCTTTAGTCTTTGTTTCCTGCATAAATAACAAATCAGGCCCGCATTCATTGAGCCATTTAACTAATATCGGGAGGCGCGTTCTTACTGAGTTTACATTAAAAGTAGTTATCTTCATAGTTATATATTATACAAATTCCCCCGTTCACTCTTTACAAGCAAAAAGGGGGAATCAAATTATTTGCTGAATCGTCTCATATTGCGATTATTATTTTGTGCTGCCCGGTCTCTCTGTGCTCTGATTCTCATAGTTGCAGGCCCCGGCGGTATATCAGGCTTTGAGTCATAACGAGGCATTATAACAACTTTTCTTAATGGAGGCTCACCTATTGACTCCGTGCTTACGTCGTCGCGATCCTTCAAAGTCGTGTGAATTACCCAGCGTTCCCAGCTTGCCATAGGTTCGAGTCTCACCGGGCGGCCGAATTTTACGGCTTGTCTTGCTGTTGCTTCTGCTAAACGTTCGAGACTCTTTGTCCTGCGTTCACGATAACCGCTGCTATCTATTTTGATTCGGGGTTCTCTTCGCGGGTCTCTTAGAGCCAAATTTACGAGATATTCAAGAGATTTTAACGCGTCCCCGTAACGTCCTACAACATAATCAACAGCATCATCTCCGGTGATTTCTATAGTATTTCTTGCTGACTCGCTTATAACTGCCTCCGCGTTGAAGTCCATGAGCTTTAATGCATTATTCACAAATTCGACTCCGTACAAAATTAAATCAGAACTTGGCCGCATGTCGTTATAATTAGAATTATTTGCGTTCTCGTCATTCTCGTTATCGTCTTCAGGTTCAAAATCTTGAGACTCGCGCGAATAAGTTACTTCAACAGTTAATTTTTTGCTGCCGAATAGTCCCAGAAATCCCCCGCGTTCAAAGCTTATAATTTCTGCCTTGAGTTCTTCACGTGGGACTCCTAATTTTTGCGAGGCCTCTTTTAGTGCTTCGTCAATGTCAGCTGCCTCAATCGTTAATTTTTCCTCCTGAATCAATCATAATACCCCCTTATAAAATTATAATTTATTTATTTTTCGGCTTCTCCTGATATAGAGTAGGTTTCTGCTTCATTTCTTCAGTCGTTTTGCGCGAGATTCTGACCTGATGAATTATTCCCATTAATGACGAGACCCCCCAGTAAAGCAGCACGCCGCCCGGAAGTCCAAAGCATATAAATGTCAAAAATAACGGCATGAACCAGTTCATCATTGACATTTGAGGATTCCCCGCGCTCGTTAAATGCTGTTGATACCATGTGAGCCACGCAATTAATATTAATAATATAAAATTAAATATCCACATGCTTATATTCGAGAATAACAGGCCAAGATTTGTAAATGACGATAAGAATACCATAACGACTCCGAGCTGTTCATCAGGAATCTTGACTCCGGCCTCGTCGACGAGATTCAAAGCGTTTGCAACAGTTGTTAAGACACTCCCGCCGAGATTCACCCCGAAAAATGTAACGTTCGTAAATGCCTCTGTCTTTGTTAAGTCATATAATACTCCGTAAAGTAAAATAAATATCGGCAACTGAATCAATAACGGAAGGCAGCCGCTCGCAGGATTTACTTTATTTTCTTTGTAGAGTGCCATAGTCTCGCGATTTAAAGTGTCCTTATCATCGCCGTATTTTTCCTGCAAAACTTTAATTTGAGGCTGTAATTTCTGCATCTTCTGCATACTCGTCATTTGTTTCTGAGTCAATGGGTGCATAACGAGTCTTACAAGTAAAGTCAGTGCTATAATCGCAAGTCCCCACGCAAAATTTGTGCCGATCCCTATACTTGTTATTGCATTGTGTATAAATTGAAGTAAGCCGAGTAATAATGCCTTAGCTTGTGCCCACATTCTATAATTTCACCTCGTATAAATTTTTTTAGGCGGTAAATCGACTCCGCCCGGATTCCACGCCCCGCACTTAATGAGCCGCTTTAAAGTCAGCCAAGTCCCCCGGAAAAATCCCCATTCTTTATAGACGCTCAGGGCATAATTTGAACATGTCGGATAAAATCTGCAGTGCGCTCCGATAAATGGCGATATAAATATTTGATAAATGCGAATTAATATTATTGCGAGACGGGATAACATGATAATAATAAATTTTTTCGTCTTAATAAATTAAATAATTCCCTGTGAATATCCTGCGTCTTTGAGGCGAGTCCTTTATCCTTGAGACTTAGAACTAACTGCACGCCCGGTATAATTTTATTTGCTAATTGTCTGAATGCCTCACGCAAGATTCTTTTGCCCCTGTTCCTGATATGTGCCTTCCCCTGATGTTTACCGACTGCGAGTCCGATTTTTATCGAGTCCGAGTCTTCCTTCAGATAAAGCAGCCGCACCAGCTCGCCATTAACTTTTATGCCAGTGCGGAAAATCTGATCAAATTCCCATCCTTTTTTCAGCTTATGAACATTAGGCACGGGTCAAACATTTACGTCCTACGCGTCGTCTGTTGCGAAGAATCTTGCGCCCTGATGCTGATGCCGATCTTGCAAGGAAACCTATTTTGCGTCTTCTCGGTAATACATGCGGTTGAAATGTTCCCTTTTTCATGATGTATATATATGCTCCTCTCTTAAAATATTTACTTATTCGCCGGTCGCTGTGCCGTCTTTATTGAGCGTTACTGTATATGTCTTGAATAAATCAAAGTCATGCCACTCTGTATAAGTATTATCTTCAAAATCTGCCCGTAAATCCCAGTGTTCGACATTTTTATTCTTGTTAGGATTGAATTCAACTGTGCAATTTTCACCGGTCGGCAAATCTTTCCAAGGTGTAACTTTATCGACTTCAGGATCCCATTTATTATCTTTGGCAGGACTAACCCAGAAAGCAATTATAGTCTTCCCGGTCTCATTCTTAAGCAGAAAATCTTGACGGCCGGCAAATGCCGTTGATACAGACGATATAACAAGCAAAGCTAATAACAGCCCGCATAAAAATTTTTTCATGAAATAAAATCCTCCTTATAAATATTAAAGCCGCATAAAAATAATTATGAACTCAAGAATTATAACACAGCTGAAAGATAAAGCTATTAATTTTGTCAGGTGCTACAATATTATAATAATTACATAGGAGGTGCAAAATTTAATTGAAAGACTCAAAACAATTTGTAATAGTTACAGGCATGAGCGGAGCAGGCAAAACAATGACTCTAAAAGTTTTAGAAGACTTTGGATTTATCACGATTGACAATTTACCGCCGGAATTACTGCCGCAGTTATTCACTCTCATATCAGAACGCCCGGAGGCAGCAAAGAGTCGCGGAGTCGTGGCCACTGTAGACGTTCGCAATGTAAGCAGCAATTTTGTTAATGTCATCGATACAATTTCGCAGGCATGGGGAGGAGTCGTTAAAGTAATATTTTTGACCGCTTCAGACGAGGAATTATTACGCCGCTATGAACGCACAAGACGAGTTCACCCGTTGAATAAAGGAATGTCGACTCTTGAAGGAATTTTAGCCGAACGTGATTTATTATCGCCAGTGTTAGACCGAGCCGATATAGTAATAGATACTTCAATGATGGATTTACACCAGCATAGAGAGAGATTGCTAAAAGAATTCTTTGAGCTTGACGGCGGAATCTCGATTTTAATCAGCTCATTCGGTTATAAATACGGAGTCCCTCAAGATGCAAGTTTTGTTATTGATGTTCGCTGCCTGCCTAATCCGTATTATCTTGACGAGCTGAAAAATTTGACCGGAACAGATAAGCCCGTTAAAGATTATTTGCTTGAATTTAACGAGACTAATAAATTTATAGAACTTGCAAGAAATTTTCTTGATTTTGCGATTCCTGAATTCCTGAATAATGTACGCGGCCAGCTTCATATTGCAGTAGGCTGTACGGGGGGCCGTCATAGATCCGTAGCAGTTGCTGAATGGCTGTATGAAATCTACTCAAAAATTTATGAAGGAGTCTGCGTTATTCACCGCGATAAGGGGCACGGGCATCAATGAGTTATTTTTTTCTAGGAGTCTTCACGACTCTATTAATATTATTCATGTTCGGGCGGATAAAATTTAAATCGACTCCAGTAATCGAACGCGCAATAAATAAAAGACTCTCAAACGGGCCGTATATTCTAGCAATCGGAGGCGGAACGGGATTATCAACACTTTTGCGGGGTATCAAGGCATTCACGCGAAATATTACAGCAGTTGTAGCAGTAACAGACGAGGGAGGCAGCTCCGGCCGGATTCGCAATGAATGGGGGATGTTACCGCCCGGCGATGTTCGTAACTGTATAGTCGCGCTTGCTGAGAATGATAACGAGCTCAAGAAAATTTTAGACTTCAGATTTGACCGCGGGGAATTATCCGGCCATAGTCTGGGCAATTTATTATTACTTGCTGTTACAGAAATGTGCGGAGATTTCAGTCTGGCAGTCGAAAAAATGAATCACTTGCTGTCAATTAGGGGGCGGGTCTTACCTGTTACAACTGAAGGAATTACTTTAATGGGCAAAACTAAGGACGGCCAGCAGGTTAAAGGCGAGCTCGATATTTCCAAACATGGCGCATCATTGCAAGAAATTTGGCTCGAACCTGTAAACGCAAAGCCCCTCCCTGAAGTTGTCAGTGCAGTTAATGAAGCCGACGTAATTTTATTAGGGCCGGGGAGTCTTTTCACGAGCGTGATTCCGAATTTATTGCTGCCTGATTTTGCCGACAAGATAAAAGATTCAAGAGTTCCTAAAATTTATATCTGCAACTTAATGACTCAGCCTGAAGAGACTCAAGATATGAACGTAGTACAACATTTAGAATGGCTTAGTGCTGCACTCGGCTGCGTACCTGATTTTGTGATAGTGAACAGCGAAAAAATTCCCGATGATATTATTCAAGCATATAAACAGGACGGGGCGACTCCGTTATATCTTGATTATCACCAGCGAGAAATTATAAAGAATATGGGCTGTATTTGCGTTGAGACTCCTACAGTTGCAGTGATAAATACGGAAAAAGGCCGCTTTATCAGGCATGACCCGCAAAAATTGGCCTCGATAGTATTTAAGCTCTTCAGGAAGATTGACGAGCAAGAAATTTCATGAATTCTAGTTTATTATCTAGTGCGCTTGTTGTAGGTCTTCCTAGATTTTCACGCGATTTAATTTGTGATTTTGCCTCAATAAATGCTAACTCGTCTGACTCTCTTGCTATCTTCAAAGCCTGATCAAGGGAGTCGTAATCATTTACGCTGAAAATATTTACATAGCCGCAGGATTTTGCGATTCCGGGCAAATTTATTTTACTTGCTACAGTGGGAAGACCTCCGACACTTTCATGAGCAGAGTTATTTATTACAATGTGAACTAAATTTTTAGGTGCTAGACTGCCTATTACAGCCAGCGAGCCTAAATGCATAAGTGCCGCCCCGTCCCCGTCTATGCAGAAAAATTTTTTTCCGGGCTGATTTAACGCAGCTCCGAGTGCAATACTTGACGCATGACCCATTGAGCCGACTGTCAAGAAATCCCGTTCGTGAGTCTCTCTTAACTCGAATAATTCGCGGCTTGTCTTCCCTGTAGTGCTGATGATGGGAGAATCGCCCGAAAATTTTATAATATGCCTGATAATTTCTTCACGAGTCATAATATAATCATTATTATATAAAACTTTTTCGTCATAAGTTAATGCGTCCTTACGAACTACGAAAGCAACACAGTTATTATTATTTAGCTCGACTCTAAAATCTTTCATGACATTATATAATTCCTGCTGACTCGTATCTTGATTAAGCACAAAAAATTTTATGCCTAAATCGTCTAATAGTTTCAGAGTAATTCTCCCCTGATAAATATGCTGCGGTTCGTCATGGACTCCGGGTTCGCCACGCCAGCCGATTATGAATATAGCGGGAATGTTATAGACTTTAGGATTTAATAAACTTGCTGAAGGATTCACGATATTTCCGAGCCCTGAATTTTGCATGTATACGGCCGCAAATTGCCCGGTTGCCAAATTATAACCTGCTGCTATGGCCGCCGCATTGCCCTCGTTCGCTGCTATTATGTGATGATTGTTATTATTCATTCCATAAGTATTTATTAAATAATTGCACAGTGCTTTTAACTGGCTGTCAGGGACTCCCGTGTAGAAATCGCAATTTATAACCTCAACAAAATTTTTAACGTCCATTAATTCAATATCTCCCTGTATAAATTTTTTATAGTGAATAAATCTAATTTTGCCGGAAAATTCTTTAATCGTTCAGGATTCACGCTTGCTGATAATATATTAATTTCCTGTTCGTTCGCTTCCGGGATCTCTAGGCCAAGACGCATAAATATGGCACTAAATTTTTCGGCTGCTTTTTCCGGACTCCCGCAATTCATGCAAGCTGCTATATCATTCAGGACGGGCAAATTTTCATGTTTTATCAGCCACTTGAATAATACCCGGTTGCACAATGCCGCCGCGTGTCCGTGTGCAATATTATATAACCCCGTGATTTTGTAGCACATTGCGTGTCCTGCCGTAGTCTGAGCTAAATTAATTGCTTGACCTGCTAAATATGAATTCTTTAGCATTTCTTCAGGATTATATGAGCCCGGGTAATTCTCAAGCAAACGAGTTATATTTGTGAGAGCTTCACGAGAAAATTTTTTGCTGGATTCGTCCGCGTTGACTGACCAGAAGGACTCTAAAGAATGCGAGAATGCGTCTAAGGCTGAAGATTTGCGATGATAATCGGGCAGATATTTTAACAATTCCGAGTCAAATAATACAGAGTCAGGGATTATTTTTTCGTCAGTGATTGATAACTTTTTGCCGCCCTCATAGAGCACCGCAAATTTTGTAGCCTCGCTGCCTGATCCTGCCGTCGTAGGAATAACAACAAGCATAGAGTCAGGATTATTCAACTTTACATATTTTGCTGTATCGATTGCAGAACCGCCCCCTACTGCTAATATAATGCCGCATTTATTGAGAGTGAAAAAATTACTTGCTGCCTTTGCGTCTTCTATTATGGGATTAGGTGTAAAGCTCGTAAAGTGAAAGACTCGCTTATCTCTCAAGCACTCATAAACACGTGAAAATTTCTCGGCTGATTTACCATGAATAAATAAAATTGTTTTATCCTGTAAAATTCTTTGAAGTTCGTCATAATTATTTAATATTTGCTGCATTTAGGAGTCCTCCCTAAAAATTTGCTGCTAAAATATTTATTTATAAATCATTGGGAAGTTACTGGAAATTATAAAAATTTTTGTGCCAGTTTTTACCGTGTACCATAAAATTCGCTGGGAAACCCACAACGTGGGCGGGCTTGAGATTTCTTATATTCTCGTCATAGTCCTTAGTTTTCTGCGGTATTATCTCATCGACATATTTAATGCTTTCGAGTACGATTTTACGCTGTTCATAATTCATATATGGCTTAGGCTTATATGACGAGATTGCTTCATCGCTGAACAGTCCGACAATGACTCGGCCATAACGCGCGGCAGTCCTCAAAATATTTATATGTCCCGGGTGAATTATATCAGCTGACATGGGAACATAAACAGTTAAATCTGAATTCTTGAGTCTTTCTCTTACTTGAGAGTCGTCAAAAATATAATCGCCTTTAACGTCCGAACATTCCGGAGTAATTGCTTTTGCCGGGCGATTCTCATGATTCACACAGCCGTCGCAGAGAGTCCCGCCTAAATCATTTTCCATGAATCTCCGGCGCATGTCCTTCATTTTTTCACCGTACCAGCCTTCTTTGAGCGAGACTTTATTTAAATCTGCTACTATTAACATATTCTCGTAATCTGCATTCTCAATCGATAAATAACCTTCTTGAGTTACAGAAATTGCGTCAAATGGCAAATTACAGCGGCGTTTAACCTCGTCATCACAATCACAGCGCAGATATTTATCTATTTCAGGCATATAACCGCCCTGATTATAGACGTATTTAAACACGATTTGATCCGCTAAACCTTTAAAGACTTCAAAATATTTGTCTCGTAAATTTTCAGTGAAGCGAGTCAAGATTCCAGTTACGTAAATTTTGTAATTCTTGCCGGATTCCTGCCTGTATTGATTGAGATAGCGCAAATTATTCATGACAGTGTCAAAATCGTCCCGGCCGTGAATGAACTTGTATAATTTTTTCTGCGGTGCATTGATTGAAAATTTTATACTGTCTAGTCCCGAGTCAATTACAGCGCGAATCTTTTCCGGAGTTGCAAGTGATCCGTTAGAAGTCAAATATACATAAGTATAGCCGATTTCTTTTGCCTTAGCTATAAATTCCGGTAATTCAGGAACTAAAAAGGGTTCGCCGGTCGCATAAAATCCTACTTCACGCGTTCCCAGTTCATAGGCCTGACGCAAAATATCAAAGCCTTTCGCCTTGTCCATCTTTGAGACTTTCCGCCGCATTTTCTGATGAGCACAGAATATACAAGCATGATTACACACATTAGAAAGCTCCATTAAAAAATTAGTTTTCGGGAATGGAGGCTCTAAAGAATAAAGCTCTTCCCGGTCGGCCTTCTTGAGTCTGACTCGCTCCTGAAGGTCTACATCCTTTCCCATTTTGCCGCACATGGTAAATTAATACCTCCTTTATATTATTCAGGGGCAGGAATAAGCCTAATAATGTCCCTGAACGGCATCAAAAATTTGTCGCATTCCTGCGATCTGTGAGAGCGTAAAATTGTCTCGGCTGCTTGAGTTATTGCCGGAACTGCCGCCCGCATTAAGTGATTCGCATAAATGATTATATTTGCGCCCCGTGCCTTGAATTCTTCTTCTTTGACTGAGTTAAAACTTGTAGGCACTAACACAACGGGGGTAGATTTATCTTTTTCTCTGAATCTATCAAGAAACGCAAAAATTTCCGCCGGGTCCTTGCTGCGTGAGTGTATCATAATTGAGTCTGCTCCGGCCTCTGTGAATGCAAATGCCCGAGTCAATGCGTCATCGAGTCCCCGTTCAAGTATAAGACTCTCGATTCTTGCGCAAATCATAAACTCTTTAGTCTTCTGTGCCTTCTTACCTGCCCGGATCTTAGCTGAAAAATTTTCGATTGAGTCCTGAGTCTGTATTACTTCATTGCCGAATAAACTATTTTTCTTGAGTCCCGTCTTATCTTCTATTATTATCATTGAGACTCCGAGTCTTTCAAGAGTCCTGACTGTATATATAAAATGTTCGGGGCGGCCTCCTGTATCACCGTCAAAAATAATCGGCTTTGTAGTAACTTCTATAATATCTTCAATAGTGCGAAATCTGCTCGTCATGTCAACGAGTTCAATATCGGGCTTGCCTTTTGCTGTGCTGTCACATAGAGAACTCACCCACATAGAGTCAAACTGTCTAGGCTGGCCGTCTTGATAAATAACAGTATTCTCGACAATTAAGCCCGTCAAACCGTCATGAGCTTCCATAGCAGTAACAAAATTTTTTATTGCCAGTTCCCGCCGGAGTCTCCCCCGCCTAATATCGGGCATTGCTAAATCTGAACGCGCGCGATTCTCTATTTCTCTAAATCTATCATCTTTTGAGTAGGGGAATTCAACGAGCCGCCCGCCGTAACTTGCAAGAATGCTCACAACTTCATCGCGTATAGGTTTCTGAAAGCCGCTCCGCCAGTCATCACCATGTACAAAAATATCGGGCTTGTAAATCTCTAAATTTTCGCGGTAAGAAAGAGTCTTTTGCTCAACAACTTTATAGACTCCTGAAATATTCTCAAACATTGCGAGCCTGTCTTGATAAGTAACGAGGGGGAATCTCTTAAAACTTGCTACAGCCTCATCTGATAGAATGCCGATAATTAATTTTCCGAGCCTCTTTGCTTTCTTGATTATTGCGATATGCCCGGCGTGAATTATATCCGTTGAGAAGCCTATATATACAGTTCGTGACTCTATTTCTTTTAAGCGTGAACTAATAACTGCTAAATCTTCGGGCGTGTCAATCTCTGAACATAATAGATTCCTTAAGTCGCACCCGTAAATATTGCACCGGCCTTCTAAATCGTTTAGTGCTTTCTCCGCGTAAAAATTTAATGCCCCCCCCCCCCTGCGTAATTTCTGCAATAATCTTCTATTTTATTGAGCCATAAAAGCCAGTCATTTTTTGCGAGCTTATATAAAGGCTGTGCAGTCAGGGCATTATTAAAGAATTCGACTCCGACTTTGAGAATCTTATTATCTGAGTCAATAACGGCCTTAAAATCTTTATCTGGCAGCGGCACACTTGAAGACACGGCCATGACTGAACGGGATTCGCTCAAAATTTTGTCAATTGCTTCATTCTCGAAAACTAAATCACCGTGCATAAATAATAAATCATCGTCCCGCAAAAATTCACGAGCAAGATAAATACTATAAATATAATTAGTCTGCTTATAATCGGGATTATTTACGAATTTAATATTAACGGGTAAATCAAGAGTCCTGCAGTAATTCATCAGGACTCCCTCACAATATCCAGTTGTAATAATTATCTCGTTGATTCCGAGTTCTGCGAGCTGCTTTAATTGACGCGATAAAATTGTCTCACCCGGTTTTATTTCAGTTAAGCATTTAGGCTGTTCACTGGTCAAAACGCCCATTCTTGAGCCGAGCCCGGAATTAAGTATTAACGCTTTCATGATTAATTTTTCGGCCCGATTGAGTGAATTAATAAAATATTTTGTCCTTCTTTGAGCTTGAGAATTTCACCGAGTTTTTTTGCGTCAAATGAGCCTCTTACTACCGCATTCCAACCTTGAGACGCTGCGAATAAATAAGCGTTCTGCATGACCGCCCCGGCGTGTGCATATACCCAGCGCGAGATTAATTCTTTAGGTGCTTTGCTGCCTGACCATAAATTTATGTCGTTCACATAAGCGAGATTTACAGCTGCTTGGCCGACAAATTCCTGCATTCCCGTGTCTTGTCTGTGATCGCCCTTAGTGATTAACTCAAGCGAATGAGTCAAAGCGTCATATTTATAGACTCCTTCACGGTTGAAGACGTAAATAAAAGTGTCTTGAATACCCATAGCGACGGGGTAAACTCTGAGTCCGTTTTCGCGGTTCACTCCGGCAGTGATATATAACAAATTAGATAAGTCCTGCAAAGAAATATCAACATCGGCAAATTCACGCGCTGAATGTCTGTTAGTGATTGCTTCTGTCAAACTCATTCCGCCGGTTTTGACTGGATCAGGGAGCTTTATAATTTCTCCTTCAGCAAATGAACACGAGGCAATTAATATAATAATTAAAGCACTGATTAAAATTTTACGCATAATAAATTATTCCTTCCTACTCTATAATATAACTTGCTAAGATTTCGCCGTAATAACTCACATGAACATCACGATTTGCGCCCGCTGCTGTGCTGTTAATATTTTGCGGATAAAGAGAGTCGCGCAATTTCTCATCATTCAATAAAGGCAGGTCTTGAATCTGTCTATATAAAACGCGGCACTCAAGAGTCAAAGGCAATTGCAGAATTCCGGGAACTGAAATTTTTTCGCTTTCAGTAAGAGTCAACCCTGCGAGCTGAATTTTATCGAGATCCCGCCCCGAACGTGTACCGCAAAATGCAGCAATTTTTTGAGAGTCTTTATTTATATTGACCGGAATATTAACCGTGAATTCAGGATTAGTATCAAGTAAGCTGCGAGTGTAGCGGCCTTCACGAATATACGCCGCAAAAATCGGCCGAGTCCAGTTTATTCCCAGCGTCCCCCAGCCTATAGCCATAGTGTTGACTTTGTCATTTGCCTTAGTTGTGAGTAAAATTCCATGCTGTAAAGAATTTATTATGTGTCCTGCGTACTCGTTTAGATTTATAGCTTTATGCAAAATAATAACTCCTTTCAAGTTTTATGATTTCATGTTTAGCTGAATGAAAGAATTATATCACTCATAAAAACGCCCTCCCGAATAATTTACGAGAAGGCATAAAAATTTTTGCGATAAAATTATTTGCTTAATTCGGCTTTAAGTTGACTAATTTGACTCTCGATTGAACGTAATTCAACACGCAAAGATTCTTTTCTTGATATATCCTGTTCAGTGTTGAGATTTTGGCGGATTCTAGCTCGTTCGAGTTCTAGTGATTCAAGTTCTGACTCGTCATCGCTTGTATCTGAGTCCGAGACTGACTCTTCACTGCCTGCTGATTTTGCCATAGGTGCGCCTGCTTGCTGTGATTTTTGCGAGTCATTAGCGCGGACTGTCATATTATTTGCTTGAGAGTCCTCGTTATTCTCTTTTTCCGGCAATTTCTGACCTAAATTTGAAGCTGGCGACTCTTCTTCTGGAATCGGGGGCAATTCGGGCATTTCTTCGCTTAATTCGCCGTTCTCGCTCTGACCTTCTGTTCGTTCGGGGGGAATTTCTGCGAGCTTGGACTCGTTCATTGCTTCAGGATTAAATGTGTAAGGGTTAAAGCTCACAGACTCGGAATCTTTCTCGTCAAATTCTCCGTCTGCGGTATTATTTGCGTTAATATTTGCGTCCGAATAAATAACGGCGTTTGCTTTTGCTGGTATTACTTCCTGATGTATATATTGATCCTGCTGTTCTTGCTGTGTTACTTGCTGAACCTGCTGATTTTGCTGAGTAGTTCGTGATGAATTGCTGCGAGTTACCTGCTGAAGGTTTGTATTACCCGCTTGTCTCATCATATTTTGAATGTTCATAAATTAAGACCACCTTTCATGATTTTATAATAATAAAATTTGTGAAAAATTTATGAATATTATCAAACTTTTTCATTTAAGCCGCGTTCCTTGAGAATCTTCACGACATTTTTAACGTCCTGAGAGGCTCCCCTGTGAGTTATAAATAATGCGTCAGGAGAGTCTACTATCACTAAATCATTAACGCCGTTTAACACAGCAAGTTTTTCATTTGAGTACACAAAACAATTTTTGCTGTTAAGAATCATGGACGAGCCGACTGTAACATTTTGATTCTCGTCATTGTCAAGAATATCATCGTGCAAAGCGTCCCACGAGCCTACATCTGACCAGCCGGAATTAACAAGAGGCACGACAGCGACTTTTTTTGCACGTTCCATTACGGCATTATCAAACGAGATATTTTTAACATCCGGGAATTCTTCACGCAAATTTTTACGCATAGCAAAGTCATATAATTCGGGGTCAGAGTGTTCAAGCTCGCGATAAAGACTCTCAGGAGTAAATATAAAGATTCCCCCGTTCCATAAATAAATCTTGCTCGCTAAATATTCACGCGCTGTGTTAATGTCGGGTTTCTCCACGAAATTCGCGGCCTCGCAGTAACCGCCCTCGTGAAAGTTGCCTTGCTTGATATAGCCGAATCCAGTTTCAGGCCGAGTCGGTGAAATTCCCAGTGTAGCAATAAAGCCGTCTTTTGCCGCCTGTATAGCAATCTTCAAGGAATCGCAAAAAATTTTGTTATTCTTAATAAATGAGTCGCTCGGTGCGATAATCATAACGTCATTATAATTCGCGCCAGTTCTCAATAATTCGTCAACTGCCAGTAAAATTGCCGGTGCTGTTCCACGTGCGCAGGGTTCTTCTATGATAAAATTTTCGCTCAAATTCTCAAGCCCGAACGTCTCATTAAATTGCTTGACGACGAATTTATGCCACTTTTGACCCGATATAACACGTAAAGATTCAAGCGGCACTATATTAAGCATTCTCAACGCCGTATTTTGCAAAAGTGTTCTATTTCCGTGGAGCTTCAAAAATTGTTTTGGCATGTTCTCACGTGATAGAGGCCATAAACGAGTCCCGCTGCCTCCGCTTAAAATCATCCCGTAAATATTCATGTTTAATTCACCTGTGATTGAGTCCCTTTCTGTAACATTTGATTTATACTCGTTGACAATAACGGAATAGGATCGACAAATTGCCCGCCTAAAATTAAACTATAATGCAAATGAGGTCCAGTTACACGCCCTGTGCTGCCTGATCTCGCAATTAATTGACCCTTTGCAACTTTGTCGCCCTTCTTTACGTCGATTTCTTTTAGGTGAAAGAATGCCGTTATTACTCCGTTCCCAGAGTCAATATAAACGCTGCCCCCTGCGTAATAGTGAAAGCCGGTTAATATAACAGTTCCCGCAAATGGAGCTAAAACTTTTGTGCCGTTCGCTGCTCTCAAATCTGCGCCGTTATGTCCGCTTCTGGGAGTCCCGTTATAGACTCGCTGCAATCCGTAATAACTTGTAAGAGTGATATTATTCAAAGGCGGTTGAGGCGGAGTCGTCCATCGTCTTGAAACTGTCATAGTTTTCAGTGCGGCACCGATTAATTTAGACTCTTCACGGATTCGCTTTAATTCGCGTTTAGGCGGATTTACCATTTTAGGGCTGACTCGTAAATGCTCCTGCGGATATTTGCGTGCTTTGAGCTTGATATTTCCTGATGCTTTATAAATTTTATTTGCTTGAGTGAACTCTATCAAAATGGGATAATCGCCCGGCTTTATATTTCTAACGTCAGAGCCCAGTAACGCGTAAGAGATTCGCCCTGCTCCGCCCTGTTCGACATTAAGAGAAATTTTGCGGTTCATCCATGTTACTACAGGATTTGAATATTCAGCGGTTGAAGTAATAGACACTGCAAATGCTTGGCCTATGTCCCAGCTTTCAGGAAAATTCACCCATGACGAGGCAAAAACGGGACTCGCGAATAAAAAAATTATACTTGCTGCAATAAATATTTTCCTCAAATTTTATCAATCTCCTTTATTTATAAGCTAAATACTTTCTATTAACTTTACTATGATATTTGCGAGATTACTTGCATTTTCTCTCATGACGTTAATAACATCCTGCCCTGTTAAAATTTTATCGCTTTCGATTCCTGCGGCCATGTTAGCAACACAAGAGAGCATACAAACTTTTATTCCCATTGCGTGAGCTGTTACAGCTTCAGGAGCTGACGACATACCGGCAAGATCAGCACCTAATATTCTAAGCATATTAACTTCAGCAGGAGTCTCATAAGAAGGGCCGGGATTTGCGAGATAAACGCCTGTTTTGAGTCCCAGTGATTCAAGAAATGCGAGAAATTTTTTATCATAGACTTGAGTCATATCCGGAAATCTCGTGTTAAATCTTTTGTCATTGCGCCCCCTTAGCGGATTAGGCAATAAATTTATATGATCTCGAATTGCAATAATATCGCCGGCTTTAAAATTTGTATTAATAGCTCCGACTGCATTTGTTATTATTAAATTCTTAACGCCCATAATTCCCAGAACTCTAATCGGAAAAATAACGGCCTCCATAGAATAACCCGAATAATAATGCACGCGGCCTTGAAGTAATATTATATTTTTGCCTGAAATCTGACCGAGAATTATTCTCCCTTCGTGCCCGGGTGCTCTTGAAATCGGCCAGTTTGGTATATCGTGAGTGTCAATAATAATTTGATTCTCGATTATATTTGCTACAGTGCCGAGTCCTGAACCTGTTATTATTGCAATATCGGGCGATACTTTTACGAACTGGCTTATATAATTTAGTGCTTCCTGGGCGTCATCATAGTCATAATCTACTAGTTCTTCAGCGAGTGAAACATTTACTAATAACGCAGCGAGAATAAATAAAGCCGCAAAAAATTTCTTAACTTGTCTCATAATAAATAAATCCCCTAAAAGCTATAAACTTTCTATTAATCTTATAATAATATCAGCGACTTTTGGTGTAATTTTCTTCATATTCATTAATACTTCAGCTTCAGTCAAAATTTTATCGGATTCTATTCCTGCGGCCATATTAGCGACACATGAAAGCACGCAGACTTTAATATCCATAGAATTAGCAGCAACTACTTCGGGGATCGTTGACATTCCGGCCAAGTCAGCACCGAGAAGCCCGGCCATTCTTATTTCAGCAGGAGTCTCAAAAGAAGGTCCCATAAAAGCAGCATAGACTCCAGTACGCAAGCCGAATTTTTTGAGAGTGTCAAGAAATCCCGGATAATAAGCACAGCTCATGTCAGGAAATCGCGAATTCCAGCGGGGTTCATCGGGGCCGACTAAGGGATTAGCTCCCATAAAATTAATATGATCTCTGACTGCGATAATTTCACCGGGCTTGAAATCTTTATTAATTGCTCCGGACGCATTTGTTGCGATCAAAAATTTAACGCCCATCATTCCGAGAACTCGAGTCGGAAAAGTTACAGCTTTCATAGAATAACCCTCATAATAATGCACACGGCCTTGAAGCATGATTATATTTCTCCCGGCGATTTCTCCGAGAATAATCTTCCCTGAATGTCCCGGCGCGGTAGAATTCGGCCAATTCGGTATATTCTTTACATCGATTATAATTTTATTTGCTGCAAAGTCCGCAATATCTCCGAGTCCTGAACCTGTTACTACTGCGATTTCCGGCTGGGCAGAAACTTCTTTTATATATTGCGCGAGATAATTTAGTGATTCCCGTGCGTCCTCGTAAGTGTATTCAGACATTATATTTATTTCACCTCTATATTATATATTCACAAGTTAAGTTATTCTAACATAACATTATTATATTCAGAGAATTTGCGGGAGTTTATTAAGCGTGAGAGATTATAAAATTTTTGTGTGCAGACTCGTTAAATAATATTTTACTGGCTTGTAAGTGTGCAGATCTCATGAAAATATTTTTGCTGTAAACTCGTTATCTATCATGTAAAAATATTTTACTGGCTTGTAAGTGTGCGGGCTTATGAAAATATTTTTACTGCGAACTCATTATTTATCATGGTAAATAAAAATATTTTACTAGCTTGTTAAGTATGTCATCTTATGAAAATTTGCCGGAATTCATGAAAATATTTTTGCTGTGGGCTCGTTATTTATCATGGCAAATAAAAATATTTTACTGGCTTGTAAGTGTATTAGTTAGTGAAAAATTTTGCAGTATTCATGAAAATATTTTTGCTGAGAACTCATTATTTATCGTGAAAAAATTTGCGCGAAAAAATTGCATTGATACGAAAAAATTTTTATTTATAAGTCTTTGCTACCACGTTAATTAAAGCACTTTTTTGTATTAGTAAATGTATTAGTAAAATCTTTGCTTTCTTGAACGGGTTAATAAATATTTTGCGCATTATAACACACATAAATTTGCGCGTATTCTTTCATGTTGCTAAAATTTTTATAAATTATTTTACGGGGGAATTTGTGAATGTCATTAAAACAGGATAAAGCTGTAGAACTCAAGAACAGGACGGGCGACTCACATTATAATTGCTGTCAGGCAGTAGCTTGTGTATTTGCTGAAGAAGTAGGACTCGACGAGAATATTTTGCGAAAACTGGGCGCGGGATTTGGACTCGGAATGGGCTGCACTGAAGGAACTTGCGGGGCTTTGTGCGGTGCTGAGATGATTCTGGGACTCACGAAATATAAAGGCTCACCTATTCGCAATCAGGCGGCAGAACTTCACAAAAAATTTTCGGCCAAGTGCGGAGCTTCAATCTGCAAAGATATTAAAGGAGTAGGCACGGGCAAAATATTATGTTCATGCGATGACTGCGTGAGAAACGGAGTCGAACTCGTTGAAGAATTCATAAACGCGTAAAAATTTTTAGAAAGGGGCTTGACAAAATATCATGAATCGTGTAAAATTGCACATCACATCACATCACATCACTATTATTATGCACTTAAACAATTTGTTAAAAAATTTCTAGGTGCAAAGAATGTCGAACGAGTCAGACGCGTAAAAAGCGCAATTAACGCAGCAAAAAATGACTGGCATAAAACAAAGCATACTCAACAGAACGAACGCGAGCAGAAAATTTATTCAGTGCTTATGTCGGTTCACATGCTTGAGAAGGCTTTAGCTATGAATAACACAAAATATCTTGACGCAATAAATTATAATAACTTAATTCAAAATATTGCTGATTTGCTGGATTCGGGAGTCAGTGCTGATTCATTCGAGACGGCCGGGAGTATAGCTATAATAAAATTTGCGTTAAAGACTCTTTCAGGACATGAGGACTCAAGAAATAAATTAGATTCGTTAATTGCAAAATATAATATTCCTGAAAATTTATTTAAAGGCGGCTGCGAGAGATTCACGAAATCAGAAATCTTGAAATATAATCCTGAAAATTGGCGGGAATTTGTGCGTGCTCGTCATTCTGTCAGGAGATTCAAGAATTCAATAATAAGCAGCGGGATAATTAACGAAATAATTAACGACGCAAAATATTATCCTTCAGCATGTAACAGGCAGCCCTGTAAAGTTTATTACTCAATGAATCCGGAAATCACTGCGAAAATTTTGCGGAACTGCGACGGTTTTGTTACGAATTCCGGCGATATTCATAATTGTTTTATAGTAACTTGCGACAGGTCATTATTAAATCAGGCCGAACTTAACGATCAGGAATTATTAAACTCGGGAATATTTCTCGGCTATCTAGTAATGTCAATACATGCTCACGGGCTGGGGTCGTGCTTATTTCAATTTTTGCAGGTCAACAGCAGGCAGGAATCAATTAAACGCGAATTCGGCATAAAATCAAGTGAGATAATAGCGGCATTTGTAGGATTCGGGGAACTTGAAGACGAGGTTATTACGGCATGTGCAGACAGGAGGCCGAATATAATTAATGTGATAGAATGAATAAAAATTTATGGCAATTTAAAGCAAGGGAGAAATAATTTATATATGACAACAGCCCGGCATGAAAGAAATTCCGCGCTTGAGTTACTGCGAATAATATCGATGTTTGCTATAGTACTGGGACATTTCACGAGGCACGGGGGATTTAAATTTCCGATTGACTCATTAGCATTTAATAGATTATGGCTGCAATTTATACAATTTGGGAATTACGGCAATGATATATTTATCATGTTGACGGGGTATTTTCTCGTGAAGTCTTCAGGCGTAAAGATTCATAAAATATTTAATTTATGGCTGCGGATATTCTTTTATTCAGCGGGTATATTTGCGATATTCTTAGCGTTCGGGCTTGTGAAGTTCTCTCAAGATTTATTATTGCGTTCCTTGCTGCCCACAATCAGGAATCAATACTGGTTCGCTAGTAAATATTTATTATTGTATATAATTCACGGCTGGCTGAATAGATTTCTAGCAATTATCACAAAACTGGGCTATATAGTAATCTTGCTTGCGATAATAATTTACTGCAATTTCTTTATCGACACCAGCAACACTATAAAATTTATATGCTTGTATTCAATCGGCGGTTATGTGAGATTACACGCTGATAATTTAGGCAGTAAAAAATTTATATGGCTGGGACTTGGCCTTGTTATGCTGCACTATTTAGGGGTAATATTTCTTGATATATTTGCTATAGAGTTCGAACATGACGAGATGATGAGGCCGTTAATAATTCTAGCGAGTCTTTGTTTTGTGATAGGCTTTAAACACTTGAATATAAAGCATAATGAGTTAATAAATTTATCAGCGTCTGCAGTGTTCGGAGTGTATTTAATTCATGATAACAAATTAGTATCTCCGTTCTTATGGGAGAAAGTTTTTAATAATTCAGCGTTTCAAGAAAGTAATTATTTAGTGATATATTCATTATTTGCGGCGGGACTCGTGTATATTTCGTGCACTGTTATAGAACTTGCTAGGAGTAAAATTTTTAAGACTCTTTCACACAGTAAATTATCATAATTTGCTCGGCTATATATGCTATATATAATGATAAAATTTTCAAGTGATAATTTATAATAATTTATTGCTATAATTTTCGCTGGTTTGTGTGAGTGTCGCGTTTAATATCGGGTCATTATCGGCAAAAAAATTTTTTATGATTCATGATAAGACACAAAAAAATACGTAAAAAGGGGCTTGATTTTTTTGATATGCGCATATAATGATAATATAGGAGTCAGGAGTCAGGAGTCAGGAGTCAGGAGTCAGGAGTCAGGAGTCAGGGAAAAGAGAAATTCTGCGCTTGAACTCTTAAGAATTGCAGCAATGTTAATGATTGTAGCATGTCATACTAATCACGCTAATTTTAATTTTCCAGTAGATACAATAACAATAAATCATCTTTGGCAGCAATTTTTAGGCATGGGAGGACCTCTCGGCAATAATATATTTGTGCTAATATCGGGATATTTTCTCATTAAATCACCGGGTATAAAATTTCGCAAACTCATAGATTTAGCTTTGAGAATGTTATTTTACTCTATAATATTCTATGCGATTTTCATTATGTGCGGATCTGAAAAATTTTCGATAAAGACTTTGCTGGAAAATATTAGGCCCGGTCGATACTGGTTTGCAAGTGCATATTTAATGATGTATTTACTTCATGGCTGGCTGAATAAATTTCTAACTAATTTGACGCGCGATGACTACAAAAAATTTTTAATGAGCATATTTCTTTACTGGTCAATAATTACTATGCTCACAGGCTTAACATTACACGGCAATCATCTTACAAATTTTATATGCTTATATTCACTGGCCGGGTATGTTAGAATTCATGCTGATAATTTCGGTGCTGGTAAAAGCGCAAAATTTATCTGGCTGGGAATAGGATTTATTGCGCTGAATTATTTAATAATTATTATTACGGATTTACTTGGCATAAGATTATTATTTATTCGTCGATATATAGGATATTTTACGGGAATGATGAGACCGTTTACAATTCTTGCTGGTTTATGTCTGTTAATCGGCTTTAAAAATTTAAATATATCATACAGCAAAATTATAAATATCTTAGGCGCGGCAACATTCGGGGTATATTTGATTCATGAAAATATATTTGTATGGCAATTTTTATGGAGAAGATTATTTCATAACGCCACGTATCAAGACAGCCCGTATTTAATTCCGTATTCGATTCTTGTAATATTGCTTGTGTATGTAACTTGCTCAATAATTGAAATAATACGCTCAAAAATTTTTAAGACTCTTTCACGGGGCTATTTATCATAAAATTTGCAAATAAAAATCTCCCTGCTATATAAATCACAACAGGGAGAAAATATTATTATTTTACTTGCTTACTTGCCTGGTTTGCCGAGTAATTTAAACATGTTGCTCTTGTAGAACTCGACTCCGGGCTGATCAAAGGGGTTAATGCCTCCGATATAGCCTGACACACCGCAAGCGAACTCAAAGAAATAGAATAATTCTCCGAGTGATTTCTCGTCCTGTTCGGGAATGCTTACGAGTAAATTTGCGACTCCTCCGTCAACATGTGCCGCGATAGTGCCTTTCATTGCGCATTGATTTACATAACTCATTTTTTTGCCCGCTAAATAATTGAGTCCGTCTAAATTATTTTCTTCGGATTTGAGCTCGAAATCTTTTCTTGCATTCTCAAGATTTAATACAGTCTCGAACATTATACGCGAGCCGTCTTGAATAAATTGTCCCATTGAGTGCAAATCTGTCGTTAAATCAACGCTTGCCGGCATAATTCCGCGCTGGTCTTTGCCCTCACTCTCGCCGTAAAGCTGCTTCCACCACTCTGAAATATAGTGCATTGAAGGCTCATAATTTGCGAGAATCTCGACCGTTTTGCCTTTATTGCGCATGATATTTCTTAATGCTGCATACTGTAAAGCGGGGTTATCTTCAAATGAGTTATTAAGCGCGATTTCACGACCTGCAGCAGCTCCGGCCATAAGTGCGTCAATGTCTGCTCCACTTACAGCAATGGGCAATAATCCTACAGCAGTCAAAACAGAAAATCTCCCGCCCACGTCATCAGGAATTACAAAAGTTTCGTAGCCTTCATTATCAGCAAGAGTCTTTAAGGCTCCCCGCGCTTTATCGGTTGTTGCGTAGATTCTTTTTGCTGCCTCTGCTTGGCCGTATTTCTTGATTAATAATTCACGGAAGACTCTGAATGCTATAGCCGTCTCTGTTGTAGTGCCTGACTTTGATATAACATTAATAGAGAAGTCCTTACCCTCAAGCAAATCAATTACATCCTGAATATAAGTACTGTTCATGCTGTTACCGATGTAATAAATCTGAGGAGTCTTGCGTGATTCCTTTGTCATCTCGTTATAGAAACCGTGACGGAGAAATTCAATCGCTGCCCTTGCTCCTAAATATGAGCCGCCTATACCAGCAACAAGCAAAACGTCCGAGTCGCCCTGAATTCTTTTCGCCGCTGCCTTGATTCGCGCAAATTCTTCTTTGTCATAATTGACGGGAAGATCTATCCAGCCTAGAAAGTCATTGCCTTCACCTTTGCGGGACTTGAGTCTCTCTGCTGCATTGAGAGTGATAACTTTCATGCTCTCGACTTCATGAGGCCTTACAAATTTTAGCGCGTTCTCGTAATTAAAACTTGTCATTTAATAATTGCCCTCCTGATAAATAAAATAATATAAATTTTCGCGGATGACATTATTTTATTGCGCGACTCCGTTTACGTAAAGAGTATAAGTGCCTTTCTCAATCGTGCCGTTATTTGTAAGTGAACTCAGATAAGAATTTCCTGTTAATGTCCAAGTTGAGCCGGACGCAATATTAACAGCAACTGTTCCTGCAGTGCCGCTTGAGTTAATTGCGCCTTCAAAAGTTGACCCGCTGGAGAGATTCAGATTTAGTGATGACGTAGAATCAATCGTAATATTTCCGGTTATTTCCTGATTCGCAGCGTTAAGAGTAACTGCTCCGCCGTTGCCCCAGTTAGCTTTTGCCGAGTTCAGGAATAAATCGCCGCCGTTATTCGTAATTGTTACGTCTTCAAGATTTATTATTGCCGTCGTGTGAGTTACAAAGAATACTGCTCCGTTTTGATTTATGAATGAGCCGCCCTTCATTGTAAAAGTCCCTGTGCCGTCGCTCGCATCGCCTGAACCTGACTGATAAATCATTACTCCCTGATAGCTTGAGTCTTGACCGTTTAATTTTGTGTGATTCGCTGTCAAATTGCAATCTTCAAGAGTTACAGAGTTCGAGCCTTCAATTACGACTCCCTGTGCTGCTGTTGATTCTAAATCTGCCCCGCTGACTGTGATATTTGCCGTGCTGTAAATTACAGGTGAGCCAGTGCCGCTCGTTGTATAAGTGCCTCCGTCAACTGTAACAGTTCCGCCGCCTCTGTCTGATCTTATTGCCGCCGCACTGCCTCCTGAAGTCGTTATATTTAAATCACTTGCGTTCATAGTTCCGCCGCCTGTTGTCATGATTCCGCCCGAGTTGCTGCTATATGTCTTGATTGTAGTATTAGAGACATTCACAGTCCCATTATAAGCAAACACGGCATTTGCATATCTCGCGTCAGTTGAAATATACGAGTCACTAAGTGTTATAACAGCTCCGTTTGAAGATAAGACAGCCGCATTAGTCCCGTAAAAATCAGCGTTCTCACTGCCTGAACTTGAAGCACCGCTCTTGTAAATCTCAAGATTTGAATATGTTGCGCTCACCCCTGAGCCGGTGTTATAAATCGCGTGAGTATCACTGTCAGTAACTATTATAATTTCGTCTGAAGTTGATTGAGTCTCTTCGCCCGTGTCAGTGCTGCCGGAATCTCCGCCGGGCTGGTCGGGTGGATTCTGGTCTCCGCTGGTGGGTGGACTCGGAGGATTCTGATCGCCGCTTGTCGGGGGTGTCGGTATATTTTGATCTCCGCTTGTCGGATTATCGGGTACTAGTTGCGAATCGTCATAATAAAATGAACTTGACGAGCCGCCGCAGCCTGATAAAGCAAATACTGCCAACGCTAAAACAATTACGCACAATAAAAATTTTTTGTTACTCATTAAAATTATAGCCTCCTTGTTAAATCTTCCATTTTGTCCATTGCCTGAGTCAAAATTTCCATTGATTGAGTGCAGGCGATCCTGATATAGCCCTCTCCAGTCTTCCCGAATGCACTGCCGGGCAATACAGCAACATTAGCATCTTCTAATAATTTCCAAGTAAATGCTTCACTGTCTAAACCCGTCCCCGAAATGTTTGGGAATAAATAGAATGCCCCTTCAGGACTTGAACATTTTACGCCCTTCATAGCGTTGAGTCTAGAAGTTACATACTGCATTCTTTCACCGAAAATTTTTGCGCGTGCTTTGACTTTCTCGTCTTGAGTGTTCATAGCATAGGCTGCTGCTTTCTGTGAGACGGTATTAACTCCGTAAGTTTGGAACGATGACAAAATGCACATTATATTAATTACATGTTTGGGCGCAAAAACATAACCGAGCCGCCAGCCCGTCATGCAGTGAGATTTTGACACACCGGAGGCCAAGAGCGTGTGTTCCTTCATGCCCGGCAAATTAGCGAAACAAATATGTTTACCGTTAAAGATCATTGACTCGTAAATCTCATCGCTTATAACAAATAAATCTTTCTCAAGTACAAATTTTGCTATATCTTCTAATTGCTTGAGAGTCGCGACTCTTCCTGAAGGGTTGCCGGGATAATTTAAGATTATTGCTCGTGTTCTGTCTGTTGAAGCTGCTTTTAATTCGTCAATAGTCGGGGCAAAATTATTTTCTTCTCTAGTCTGAACAGGAACAGGGACTCCGCCGGCGTATCTGATTTGTGCTTCATATGGAGTAAAATAAGGCTCAATTAACATAACTTCATCGCCGGGATTGAGTAAAGCCTCAAAAGCAAGCCACGGAACATGCAAGCCTCCTACAGTGATTAATACTTCATCGGGAGCCGCCTTAAAACCGTGATGACGTTCCCAGTAATTACAAGCTGCTTCACGGACATCAAGAAAGCCTTGTAAAGGGGGGTAATGTGTGAAACCTTCTTTTGCGCCTTGTGCTCCTGCGTCTACTATATCGGGTTCAGTAACAAAATCAGGCTCCCCTATGCTCAAATTTAAAACGTTCTGCATTTCTTCAATGGCCCGGAAAACTCTTACCATTCCGGACGGTCTTGCGCTGCTGAATTTTCTTGCGAGTTCCATAATTTATTAACACTCCTTATAAATTTTAGTCATTAGGCCAAACTCTTTTAGGTAAATTATCAAGAAGTTCTCTTCTGACTTTAGATTGACCTTCTATTGCCGCATGAAGACTATTTTTATACATAAATTCTCCATTTTCTACCATGTTATAC
Source organism: Synergistaceae bacterium (assembly GCA_017444345.1). NCBI lineage: Bacteria > Thermotogati > Synergistota > Synergistia > Synergistales > Synergistaceae > Synergistaceae bacterium. The sequence goes on from JAFSWW010000099.1 coordinate 49,780, forward strand.
AAATAAAGTTCTGATTCTGGTAAAATTTTAGGGCTTCCTTGAGATCTCTATTTGTGCCTTCTCCGTAAAAATAAGCATTTCCGAGTCTGAGACATACAGGGCCTAAAGAATAATTATTTGAAGTCCTGCTTATTATATCAAGACAGCGGGAATAAATAATAAATGCCTCGTTTAAATCTTTCTTGACATAATAACCGTTTTTATACATGTCGCCAATTTTATAGAGTGAAATTACTTCACCTTCAAACGCTCCGACTGCGAAATAATTAAATGCCTTCTCGTAATCAATCGGAACACTGCGGCCGTAATAATAACAATAGCCTAAATTTTCCATTGATAAGCGATTCCCATGAGCAGCAGCCATCTCAAAATAATATACTGCTTTTGCGAAATCCTGATTATATCCCCTGCCGTCATAGTATAAGACTCCTAGATCATTCATTGCGTGATGATTTCCTGTTTTTATTTCTTCCTCGAAACATTCAACAACGAAATTAAATAATTCAGGAGTCATTACGCTTGTTTTATCGCATTCAATAAGATGTGACGCAATACAATACGACGATAAATGATGAGCATGTTTAATGCGCTTTAAAAAGTCTATAGTTTCAGGGAATAGTTCAGGATCAAGTGAAAATTTTATTTGCGCTCGTTTTTCCTTTGTCATTGTGTAATCTTCCTTAGAAATTCAAGATTTCGCCCTCACGAGGGATATTTACCCGGTCAACTAGATTATTTTCTTGAATAAATTTTCTTGCCTGCTCGCTGCTTATAGTCGTATGATTCACTGCGTCCATATGAACGGCTATTAATTTTGCTGCGGGCATTGCTTTATACATTCTCAAAATGTCATCAGTTCCCATTATGAGACTCCCGGCGATTCCGTTTACCATTGCATAGCCTGTATTCATGATTATAATATCGGGCTTGTATTGTTTTAGCGCAATATCTACATAAGGGTGCCAAATAGTATCGCCTACAACGTAAAGAGTCGGGCAATTTTCAGCCTGTAAAATAAATCCCATAGCATCTCCGGCAAATTCAGCTCTGGGAGGGAATGAATAAAGCTCGTCCGGGCCGTGCTGGCCTCCTGTGCGTGAGATTTTAACATTTTTGAACGGGGTATTCTTCCCGACGACCATGACATTTTTAAAACCTTGCTCGCGTATTATCCTAGCGTCCCCGGCATTCTGAACGAAAAAGGGAATATCTTTCGGGAGAATCTTTTGCGCGTAATCGTCCCAGTGATCCAACTGAGTATGAGTCAAAATTACCGCGTCGACTCCTTTAATTAATTTTTCTGCCGGTTCGGCCAAGTCAATCAGCGGGATTCGTTTTTCAGAGTTCGGAGTCCCCTCAAAGCCCGGATAAGCTCCCTTCTCAGCAAGAAAAGGATCAACAAGAAACACGCAATCTGAATAATAAATTTTTGCGGTTGCATTTCTCACGTGCTGATAGCTGACACTCTCGGCAAATGACATTGAAGCAAATAGCAATATAAACGCTGTTACGATGGAAAATTTTTTTGACATTCTTATAAATTATCCTTTCTGTAATTATAATATTTATCGTGAAATAATAGCATAAAATTTATTGTGTCAAGTCGTGTGCTAGAATACTTGTTTATGAATTTTACGAGACTCAAGAAAGGAAATTTTTATAATGTTATTATCCAAGAAACAATTTGATATATTAGACACTCTAGCAGAAGAGGACTCGGCACTGACTCAGCGTCAAATTGAAGAGAAAACCGGATTATCGCTCGGACTGATTAACAAGACAGTTAAAGAACTCACAGAGCTTGAATTTATCGACAAAGGCAAAATCACTCTTTCAGGACTTGACTCGCTTGAAAGTTATCGGGTAAAACGGGCTGTAATTCTCGCTGCAGGATTCGGGTCCCGCATGATTCCTTTGACATTCAACACTCCCAAGCCGCTTATACGAGTTCACGGACAAAGAATCATAGACGGACAAATTGACGCGTGTCTTGCTGCAGGTATCGACGAAATTTATATAGTACGCGGTTATCTCGGTGAACAGTTTGACCAGCTTCTATATAAATATCCCATGATAAAATTTATCGAGAATCCCGCATATAACGACGCTAATAATATAAGTTCCATAATGTGCGCAAGATATTTACTTCAAAATAGTTATGTCTTTGAGGCCGATATATTAATTAACTCGCCTGAATTAATTAAACGCTATCAGTATCAATCTAATATACTGGGATTCTTTTGTGAACGGACTGATGACTGGTGTCTTGAGGTCGAGAACGGATTTATAACGAGTCAGCAAGTCGGCGGGCTTAATTGTTATCAGCAAGTCGGAATATCTTATTGGAATTCATTTGACGGCTCAAAACTTTCTGAAGACATTAACAAAGCTTATTTATCCCCCGGCGGTAAAGAACTTTTCTGGGAGCAGACGGCATTTAAAATTTTCAGGGAACATTACAGCGTTGCTATACGTGAATGCAAGAAAGAAGATTTTACGGAAATTGACAGCTTCAAAGAGTTAAAGGCAATTGACTCGACTTATGATATTTAGCGTTCACTCACAGGAAAATTTTTATATAACTTGAACAAAAAATTATGATATTCACGTTAATAATTCTTGCTAAATGTTCACGGCAATGATAAACTTGCTGAGTTCATGAACAAAACACGAAAAATTTTTAACGGAGGACTTAATATCATGAAGAAGTCATTAATTACCCTCGTTGTGATTGCGGCAGTAATTTTATCTGTCAGTATTTCTGCTTACGGGGGGGGGGGCATAAGATTTAAAGCTACTGAACCTGCTCAAAATTTAGATACAACTAGCAGCAAAGTTATAATTTATTCCGGTGCTGAAGAGTACAGGAACGAATATTTTATCAAGCGTCTAAAACAAGAATTCCCCGATTATGACATAACTATTCAATATATGCCGACCGGAAATTTAGCGGCAAAACTCGCAGCAGAAGGCATAAATACGGACATGGATATTTTTTATGATTTAGATTTTAGTTATGCCGGACTCGTTAAAAAATTTCTAGCTGACTTGTCAAATTACGATCAATCAATTTATGTAGACGACTGCAAAGTGAAAGATGCTCATTATTTAGCCGCGACTCGTAACGGAGGAGCAATAATAATAAATCCTGCTGTTCTCGCTGAAAAGGGAATTAACGAGCCTAAATCCTATGAAGATTTATTAAAGCCTGAATATAAGGGGCTTATCTCAATGCCTGCGCCTAAATCATCAGGGACGGGCTATATGTTCGTTAAAAATTTAGTAAACGCATGGGGAGAAGAGAAGGCACTAAAATATTTCGAGAAATTAGCGGATAATATTTTGCAGTTCACTTCTTCAGGGTCTGGGCCGGTTAATGCGCTGGTTCAGGGAGAAGCCGCTATCGGTCTAGGCATGACAGCTCAAGCAGTTACAGCAATCAATAACGGCGCAAATCTCAAAATAGTATTCTTTAAAGAAGGATCGCCCTATTCTCTTTACGGGTTCGCAATTCCTGAAGGTAAGCAGCATAGAAAAGCAGTTATCGATGTATTTAACTTTTTCTATACAACTCTAATAATGGAAGATAAAGAGTTATATTATCCTGAAAAAGTTTATATAAATCAGGTCAACAATATCCCGAATTATCCTAAGAATATACCCTACGGCGATATGAGCGGCAACACGACCGAAGAGAAAACAAGATTATTAGACAAGTGGGAATACTAAAATTTTACTGGAGAGGGGAGTCAAATTCTCTTCTCCAGTTTTATATTACACGACATGAATAATAAATTAACAATCACGAATCTTTCTAAATCATTCGGCGCGAGAAAAGTATTTAATAATTTGAGCTTTACTGTTAAAGACGGTGAATTTCTCTCTATACTTGGCCCATCAGGCTGCGGAAAGACAACAATTTTGCGGATTCTAATCGGACTAGAGAGTCCAGACTCCGGGCAAATCCTGAAGGACGGCGAAAATATTACGGTTCTCAATCCTGCTTTAAGGAAAATGGGAATAGTTTTCCAGAATTACGCGCTATTCGAGAATATGACAGTCTTCAAAAATGTAGAGTACGCGTTATTAAAGAGTTCAGCGACAAAAAATTTATACACTCGTGAACAGGCACGCGAGAAATCAAGAGAAATGCTAAATCTTGTAGGACTGGGCGAATATTTTGACCGCAAACCCCGCGAGCTTTCAGGAGGCCAGCAGCAAAGAGTCGCAATCGCACGCACTCTAGCATTGAATCCGGAAATAATATTATTTGATGAGCCTATGTCAGCACTTGACGTTGATACAAGATTGACTCTGCGTTTGGAACTCAAGGAATTACAAAAAAAGTTCGGCACTACAATGATATATATAACTCACGATCAAGAAGAAGCCTTTGCAATGTCAGACCGCATTATGGTAATGGATTCGGGAGTTATTCACCAGCTCGACACGCCTAATAATATAATAGACAAGCCCGCAGATAATTATATAACTCAATTTGTAATCAAGAATATAAATATCAAGATTAACAGCTTAATACAATTTGCGAGGACTCGGCCATGAATAAGACCCGCGCGATAAAAATATTTCTGTGTATATTCTGGCTTGCTGCGGTAATTTTGCCGTTAATTCAAATGCTGTCGACTGCTGCGGGCGTAAATATTATTGATATAATAACAGCGAGAAAATTTTTTAGAGCCCTGACTCAATCTCTAACAGTGAGTACAACAGCTGCGGGGATTTCTATAATACTTGCGGGGATTCTTGCGTGGTCAATAGCTCGGACTAACATAAAGCATAAAACTATCTTGAACACTATTATAATTATTCCCATGTTGATTCCGTCAATTTCTCACGGAATGGGATTAATTACTATTTTAGGAGCAAACGGCTGGCTTTCTCGATTAGTCGGACTTAGGGGCGGAATTTATGGATTCTGGGGTATTGTTATAGGCTCTGTGATGTATTCTTTTCCTGTGGCGTATTTAATGCTGTATGATATTTTGCGCTATGAAGACGGGACTCCATACGAGGCCGCAGAAGTTATGGGAATGAGCACGGGAGATAAATTTTTTGCTGTAACTCTGCCATATTTAAGAAAGCCGTTAATTTCTGTAATATTTGCGGTGTTCACAATGATAATTACTGATTATGGAGTGCCGCTCATGGTAGGAGGAAAATATATCACGCTTCCCGTCATGATGTATCAGGATGTAATAGGAATGCTTGAATTCGGCAAAGGGTCAGTTATAGGGATGATTTTATTGATTCCGGCGTTAATTGCGTGTGTGCTTGACATTATGAACAGGGACAAGGGGAATTCAGAATTTATCAGTAAATCATATAGAATCAAGCAAAATAATTTACGAGACAACGCGGCAAAGTTTATAATTTGTGTTATATTGCTGATGATTTTGACTCCGATTGCGTCATTTTCCGTGCTGGGCTTTATCAATAAATACCCGATTGACATGACATTTTCACTTGAGAATATAAAGCAGGCTATTAACATGGGAGCGATAAAATATTTAATGAATTCTATAATTATAGCCTCTCTTACTGCAATAATAGGGACGGCCTTAGCACTTGTTAATTCATACATGACAGCTCGAAACAGGACGAGATCAAATTATATTTTGCATTTAATGTCAATAACTTCACTTGCTATACCGGGAATAGTGCTCGGACTGAGTTATATAATGTTCTTCAAAGCGAGTATTATTTACGGGACATTTGCGATATTAATTTTAGTGAACATAACACACTTTTTTGCGTCCCCGTATCTTATGGCATATAACACATTCGGGAAGATTAACGAGAATCTTGAGTCAGTCGGCGCGACACTGGGAATCAAAAAATTTGACGTGATAAAAGATGTAATACTGCCTCAATCAATCGGGACAATTTTAGAAATGGCAGGATATTTTTTCGTGAACTCAATGATGACGATCTCTGCGGTGTCGTTCCTAGCAAATGCAAATAATAAACCTGCGGCACTGATGATTACTCAATTTGAAGGTCAAATGCAATTAGAGTGTGCGGCATTCGTGAGTCTTGCTATATTGCTTGTAAATATTTTAATGAAATTTCTTAGTGCGATAATAAAGCGGACAAGGATTCAATAAAAGCTCCCTATCCGCCTAAAAATTTTTATTTGCCTGCTAAATATTCATTCATGCTGGCTGCTGCTCTGCGTCCTTCACCCATTGCGAGAATAACTGTAGCAGCTCCGAGAACTATATCACCGCCCGCCCATACTCTGGGAATGCTGGTTTTCTGATTCTCGTCGACGATAATATTTCCGCGTTTAGTAACGTTGAGTCCCTCTGTAGTCTGAGCCATTAACGGATTTGACTCATTGCCCAGTGCTACAACGGCCGCGTCAATCTCTAAAACGTGTTCAGTTCCGGGCTTGGCTACGGGTTTGCGTCTTCCTGATTCGTCAGGTTCGCCGAGTTCATACGTCAATAATTCGACTCCGGTTAATCTGCCCTTGTCATCGCCGATAAATTTCGTCGGATTCTCTAAGAAATGGAAATCGACTCCCTCTTCAATTGCGTGGGCGACTTCTTCAGCTCTTGCCGGCATTTCTGCGCGTGTTCTTCTGTAGACGCAATAAACTTTTTCAGCTCCGAGTCTTAATGCAGTCCTTGCGCCGTCCATTGCAACATTACCGCCTCCGAAAACTGCGACTCTTTTTGCCTCGAATAAAGGCGTGTCAGCGTGTTCACGGTCATAAGCCTTCATTAAATTTGAACGCGTTAAATACTCATTTGCGCTGAATACTCCGATTAAGTTTTCGCCCTCAATGCCTAAAAATTTAGGAAGTCCTGCGCCCGTTCCTATAAATGCCGCGTCGTAGCCTTCTTTGTCTAAAAGCTGCTCTAAAGTTTCAGTGCGTCCGACAAGAAAACTTGTTTTGAATTCAACGCCCATTTTCTTGAGATTCTCGACTTCTTTAGCGACTATTTCTTTAGGGAGTCTGAATTCGGGAATGCCGTAGACCATAACACCGCCGGTTTTCTGGAATGCTTCAAAGACTGTAACGCTATGTCCTGCGCGCCTAATATCAGCAGCAACTGTGAGACCTGCAGGGCCTGAACCGATTACAGCAACTTTTTTGCCGGTCTCAGGAGCAGGAGTCGGGACTGTGATTTGATTATTTGCGCGTTCCCAGTCAGCTACGAATCTTTCAAGACGGCCGATTGCTACAGCTTTTTCCGGAGTCTTTAACATTTTACCGACTGTGCAGAAACTTTGACACTGTTTTTCTTGAGGACATACACGGCCGCAAATTGCAGGAAGTAAATTTGTCTGCTTTATAGTGTCAACAGCTCCCTTGAAATCACCTTTTTGAATATGCGAGATAAATTCAGGAATGGGAACAGCAACGGGGCAGCCTTTTTTGCAGGGAGCTCCGGGACATTGTATACAGCGTTCGGCCTCGACTCTTGCTTGAGTCTCAGTATAACCGAGTGCGACTTCTCCCATTTCGTGAGCTCGTTTAATCGGATCTCTTGAGGGCATTTCCTGCGGGGGGATTGCTGTTCTGTCTTTATTAGTGATTGTGCCTGCTGATTTCTTTGGCTCTAAGTCTGCCCAGAGTTTGGCGGCTTCTTCCTGTAAAATTTCTGTTGTCTTGTGTTCGCTCATAATTTAGGCCTTCTTTCCTGCGTCGAGTCCGACTCGGCATTTGTGATCTGCTTCACGTTCTTTGTCCTTAAAAGCTGTCATTCTCTGCATCATGTTGTCAAAATCGACTTCATAACCGTTGAATTCGGGGCCGTCAACACAGACAAATTTTGTTTGATCTCCTACTTTGACTCTGCAGCATCCGCACATGCCAGTGCCGTCTATCATAATAGTATTTAATGATGTAGTAATAGGAACTCCGAACGGTCTCGCAGCAGCTACGCAGAATTTCATCATGATTGCGGGGCCTATTGAAACTATTTCGCTGACTTTCTCGCGCTCACAGACTTCTTTTAACGGCTCAGTAACAACAGCTTTGCGGCAGTATGAACCGTCATCAGTAACGATTATAAGCTCGTCGGAAGCCTTGCGCATTTCGTCCTCAAAGAATAATAAATCCTTTGTGCGTGCTCCTATAACTGTAATAACTTTATTTCCGATTGCGTGATTTGCTTCAACAATTGGATGTAACGGGGCGATTCCTATTCCTCCGCCTATGCAGAGAACTGCGCCGTCTTTCTTCTCGATATGAGTGGGTCTGCCTAATGGACCTACTAAAACGGGGATATTATCTCCTACGTTAAAATTCATTGAGAATCTGCGTGTAGTAGCTCCCACTGTCTGGAAAACTACAGCGATCCAGCCTTCTTCAGCGTTTGCGTCTGCAATTGTTAAAGGTATTCTCTCGCCGTAATCTTCATCAATCTGGAAAATTATAAACTGTCCTGCTTTCCTGTTGCGTGCTATTTCCGGTGCCTCGACTTTGTAGTAATAAACGCTTTGATCTCTTTCTTTGTCATATGAGAGCTGGCGTTTTTCGAGTATCTTATGCAAAAAAATTCCCCCTCATTTATTTATAATATAAATTGTGAATTGTTTATTATTACACGACAAATAATAAGCCTAAATCCTGATTTAAACAAGTATATTATTATTGCAATTTTATGGAGTTCAAGAATTCGGCATTTGTGTCAGTCTGCTTTAACTTGTCGAGAATTAAATTTAACGCGCCTGCTTCATCAACTCCCGCTATACGTTTACGCAAAATCCATAAGCGTTTAAGTTCGTCATCAGGTATTAATAACTCCTCGCGCCTAGTTCCTGATTTAGTAATATCAATAGCCGGGAATATTCTTTGTTCGGCCAGTTTTCGCGACAAATGTAATTCCATGTTGCCCGTGCCCTTGAACTCTTCATAAATAACATCGTCCATTCTGCTGCCCGTGTCAGTTAAAGCAGTGCCTATTATTGTGAGACTCCCGCCCTCTTCAAAATTTCTAGCTGCTCCGAAAAATCTTTTAGGGAAGTATAAGCCCGATGGATCAAGACCGCCCGATAAAGTTCTACCCGACGGAGGCACAGTTAAATTTGAAGCTCTTGCAAGTCTCGTGATTGAGTCAAGCAATATAACTACATCGCGTTTTGCCTCGACAAGGCGTTTTGCTTTCTCCAGTGCCAAATTTGCGACTCTTATATGCTCGTCTGCAGGCCTGTCAAAAGTTGATGCTATAACTTCTCCGTCAATTGAGCGCGCTATATCCGTAACTTCTTCGGGGCGTTCGTCGATTAACAGGGCCATTATTATAATATCCGGCGAATTTGCTGCGATTGCCCGTGCGATACGCTTTAATAGAGTCGTCTTCCCTGCTTTAGGAGGCGACACAATTAATGCTCTCTGGCCGAGTCCAATCGGTGCAAACATGTCTACAAGTCGAGTAGCTAAATCTTTAGGATCTGACTCAAGAGAGAGTCTCACTTCCGGAAATATCGGAGTCAATTGCGCAAAAACTGCCCTGTGCCGCGAATATTCAGGATCAGAAAAATTAACGGTCTCGACTCGTAATAAAGCCTCGTAGTGTTCCTGATCTCGTGGAGGACGAATTAAGCCCCATATTACATCGCCGTTTCTTAGGCCGAACCTGCGAATCTGTGAAGACGATAAATAAACGTCGCTGTCAGTCGGGAGCATTCCTTTAGGCCGCAGGAATCCGAAATTTTCCGGTAAAATCTCAAGAGTCCCCCCGCCAAATCTGTAATTCATGCTTTCTGCCTGAGCCTTGAGAGTCGCGAGAATTAAATCATCCTTGCGCATTGAGACAGGAGCATTTACGTTAAATTCTTTGGCAATTCGTCTTAAATCAACGGCATTTTTTGAAGCAAGCATAGAATACGTATATTTAGGTTTCGGGTGCTGTATTAAATCCCTGCGTCCATATGTCGGAGTCGTCCTTGCCGGGCTTTGAGTGTCTTCGTTGTCATCGTCTGAGTCGTCAATAATGGGCGGCTCGTCAATCTCATTATATGAGTTCTGCTGTATCTCGTTTACTTCTTCTTTCAGCTCGTCGGGCATTTCTTCGGGTGCGGGCTGAGTGTTAATAATTTCGCTTGTAAGCTCGATTGTTTTCGGTTTTCTTCCGCGTCTCTTAGGTGCTGCTATAACTTCTTCTGATAATAATTCAGGTGATTCTAATAATGATTTTGCTTTTCTTGGCATAAAAATTTTTCCTTACATAATATAAATATAAATTAATAATAAAAATTGGGAAGACTGGAAGCCGCTTTTAACGACTCCCAGTAAATAACACTAATTCATTTTGTTGATTAAGCTCAACATCTCCGGACTTAAAGATTTATGCTCACTCCACGCGCGTTCTAATGGACTCAGCACGAGTTTATGATTAATATTTCCTACCATCATGCCGGATTTACCGATCATTAAACTTTCAGTGGCAAATGCTCCCATTCTAGTAGCGAGAACTACATCAAATGAAGTCGGGTGCCCTCCGCGCTGAATATAGCCTAAAACAGTAACTCTTGCGTCATATCCGCCAGCGTCCGCTAATTGTTCCTTCATTTCGGCAGCACTCATAACTCCTTCAGCTAGAATTATAAGTGTATGACTCTTGTGTTCGGCGTAAGAATTCTTTAATAATTTCGTGAGATTCCCTATACTGAGCGGCAATTCAGGAACTACGGCATATTCTGCACCGGTTGCGACGGCGACTTCAAGAGCGAGAAATCCCGCATTACGTCCCATGACTTCAACGACAAATAATCTTTGATGGCTTGAGGCTGTATCACGTAATTTCATGATTGCTTCAAGAGCTGTATTTACTGCAGTGTCAAAGCCTATAGTTTCGTCCGTGCCTGTTATGTCATTATCAATAGTGCCGGGGATTCCTATTGTAGGGAATCCTAAATCGTGAAGAGCCTTAGCCCCGTGAAATGACCCGTCACCGCCGATTACGACAAGGCCGTCAATTCCTGCATCGTGCATTTTCTCAAGTGCTTCTTCCCGGCCTTCAGGAGTCTTGAATCTTTCGCTGCGTGCTGTCTTGAGAATAGTTCCGCCCCTGTGAATAATGCCTCCGACTGCTTTGCTGTCAAGGGGGATAAAATCGCCCTCGATTAAACCTTCATAGCCTCTCATTACTCCGATGCACTCTTTATCGTTAAACATACAAGTGCGGGCAACTGCTCTGACAGCGGCATTCATACCCGGTGAATCTCCGCCGCTGGTAAGTACAGCGATACGATCCATTTTGTTCATAGTAATAACAACTTCCTTTCGTGTGCTGCTATATATTTTACTTAATTAGACTGTAATTCGTCTATTCTTGAATTAACTTCTCTTGATTCTTTCTCAAGTGCCGCAATTTGTTCCTGTAATTTGCGTTTTTCCTCGTTTAATTTATCAGTGCGCTTCAATAATCTATCAATTTCGAGCCTGTTCGCTGCACGTCCGCCCGTTATGCTGCCTCTGTCTCTGCTCAAATCCCAGACCCATAACAAATCGCCCCTTGTTGAAGATAACGCGTAACAAATCGAGCTGTCAAATAAGATTCTCACATCTCTAGCACCGTCTAAAATTGCCTTGCCCGTCTTAGGATCATAGCGGGGGAAGAATACCATGCCGTCGCGTCCGCCCAAGACTTTGAAATTAAACCGCTTGTCATAATCTATCGGAGTGTATTTTTTGCCGCCTACAATCATAGTAATATGCTTATCGAACGGGCCGGGATAAATGGGAACTCCGCGAATATACATGTCAACATGAAAGGGGATGCACTCAGCGAGATTTAAATTTTTCAAGAGAGTATATTTGTAGTTCTCTACTTCGTCATTAGTCCACATGTTTTTTTCTGCTTCGGCTGCGATTAGATTTTCTACATACTCATTTGAATAGTACGTGATTCTGAGTTTCATGCTTTGCGAGTCGTCCTTGTCAGTAACTTCGATTTCATGCGCCCAGTTACGTAATGCAGCGGGTTCGGGTTCCTTCTTAGGTTTCTTTTTCTTGGCTGCTCCATAGGCTGAGACGGTGAAAAGAGTTAGAATTATTGTGATTAAAGCTGTAATTTTTTTGATTTTGCATGAACTTATCATGAAATTTATTCCTTTCTGTGTTCTTTCACTTGAATATTGCCGCGTGATAGGGATTTAAAAAATTTTCAAGTATTATATAACAAATTTGCGTAAAGATTATATCATGAATCAGGCTGATTTATTTTGCAGGGATTACGGGAATTTGCGAAAAAAAAAAATCAGGACTCACAGGTATAACCTGCAAATCCTGATAATTATTATAAATTTATTGTGCTTGAGTTAATTCAACAGCTATAACCGGTTTATAAATTTTCCCGGCCTCAAACCATGCTGATACAGTTACGCAAAAATCTTCAGGGACGTTAAAAATTTCTTTGCCGTCATCGTTAAAGAATATAGCTGTGTT
>JAFSWW010000100.1 GCA_017444345.1 Synergistaceae bacterium
AGCAAAGCCGAGAATGCAAGACCGGTGATTACTGCGTATATAACGAGAAGAGTTATTGCAGTGTGAAACTTCATGCGCCAAATACCCTGCCTGATAATGAAGGCAGAAATACCAGCTACAGCAAGAATTACGAGCCATAACACAAGAGTCGTCCCGCCACCGAGTGAATCAGCAAAGAACTCTAAGAGAACATTAGCGTTGAACCATGCAAAGAAAATCATTAAGGCAAGAGAGCCTGCCATGACCAGAAAAAAATCACGCAGTATTTTATGATTACCGATATGTTTTGTTAAATCTGTCAAGCAAATCACTTCCTAAAAGAAAGCGATAAAATAATATAATAATCATTTAATTTTTTCATTTTTCATGACATAAAATAATTCGCGTATCAAAAATTCGAGAGTCATCTTTGCATGTGTACAAAACGCCCTGTCAATTGCCCCTAAAGAATCTGCATTAATCGGACAACCTCCGCCGCAAATTCCCAGTGCCTCACATGTTCTGCATTCTTCTTTGAATACGGGGCTTAATCTGCTCCACAGTTTTATATTTTCGTTACATGATAAATCGCTTTGATTATTATTAATATTCGTAAAGAAGTGTTCTCTATTCTCCGTACAGCCCTGACAGATGCCTACTCCGCCGTCAGGTGTTATTACTATCTGATTACCTGAAGCAGCCGCGCAGTCTGCAAAATATATTTTCTGACTCGCAAATGATTTCAGTTTTCTGGATAATCTTTCTTCATATATTCCAAGTGTTCGAGTCCGCCGGTAAAATTCGCATATAAATCTTGTCGCATTCGCGTAATAATCATCACTGACCCTAAAATCTTTCAAGTTATTCAAAATATTAAAGCATAGTGATTTTATCCCAAGTCTTTGCAACAGATTAATTAATTCATTCATTTCTTTGATAGTATTTTCTGTCAGAGTCACTGAAAGACTTATATCAAGTCCCATATTAACGGCGAGTCCGATTTTATCAATAAGTCTTTGATATATGCTTCGGCCGTTTCTGTCAATTCGTGAAGAGTTTGCTGCCTCCCCTGCTCCGTCGAGGGATATAGAGACGTTTATGTTATTCTCCCTGAGAAAAGATATTATCTTTGAGTCTAATAACATTCCGTTTGTTACAACTGAAAAAGTCAAATTCTCAGTTATGATTTTATCGTTCTGAAGTTCTCGTGATTTCTCGACAATAAATTTAAGCACGTTGAAATTCAATAAAGGTTCTCCACCGTAGAAAATAATATTTTTCTCGCTGTTAAAATTTTCATGCTGTTGGGCTGTCTGTTCAGCGAAGAATAACAGGGCTTTTTCTGCTATCTCACGGCTCATATGATAATCAGTGATTTTATGCCCGCATGACGCGTTGCCAAGAAAACAATACTTACATGCTAGATTACACTGTTCAGTCAAGATAAAATACGCAATACATATATACGGCTTCGGGATCAGCCTGCGCACATTGTGTATTAAATCTTTCTCGTCATTATCAACAAGTATGCGGCACTCCCTGAGGGATTCAATTAAGCTGTCTGGAAGTTCCCCAAATCGTCCGTCCTGAAGTGCTTTATGTTCGTCTTCGTTTAAGTATACAGGGATCATTCTTAAACTGTGATAGTACGAATAAATATTTTTATCTTTACTAACTTTATCGACTTCATCAATATCAACTTGAAAGTGAAAAATTTTTGCGTATTCAGAGAGTTTCATTGATTATCATTACTCCGATCAATAAACTTAAATTTAAATTAAATGAGAAAAGAATTCGATTCAATCATGAGCCTATAAAATTTCTCTTTATATTCTCCGGAACATTTTATCTTTCTGGTGCTAGTAAAAGTTTCGAGTGAAAAATCTTTTATATCTGCTTTGACGATGTCCGGGAAATTCTTAACCCTGCAGCCTCCTCCGCAAATATATTTAAGCTCGCAATTACAGCATGGTTGAAGATAGTCGACAAATGATCTTTGACGTACTAATTTTCGAATGGTCATTATGTCATCAAAATTATTTGTCCTGATATTAGCATATTTTCTGACATCGTGTACCCGTCCGCAAAAATATACGTCTCCTGAAGCACTCACCGTCAGATTTCCCCAGCCGCAGCCCCTTAATATATTATTGCCCCTGTGGGTGTTTATAAACGAAGTTAACTCGCTGTTAGGGTAAATTTCGCTGTAGATTTTATTTACAGAATCTTCAAGTTTTTTATTGCGTTCAGTATCTGCTATTAAATTCCTGCCGTCCAGAAGCTCTTTTTGTATCAAGACCAGAATATTTTTATCGGCAAGTCTTTTCGCAAATTCTTTATACTCAATGATATGCTGCTCTAAGCCGTCATAAGAAGGCGTAATCACTGCAATAGTTAATATATCAGGATACTTCAGGAAAGATTCAAGAGTATTCATTGCCGGGATAAACGCATTTCTGCCGCGAATTTCCGAGTTGCTCTGCTCATCGAAGCCGTCAACGCTGATTTGTATCTCGTTAATATACGGACTTAATTTCGCAACTCTGGTTTCGTCCCATAGAGTTCCATTTGTGAGAACCTGAACGTAAAGCCCCAGTGATGCCGAAATTTTAATGATGTCATTAAAATCTTTTCTCATCAGAACTTCACCGCCCGTCAAGATAATTTTTCTGCACCCGTAACGCCGGGCATTCTCCAGAAGCGAGCATATTTCATCAAAAGTAAGTTCATTCTCAAGAGCCGATGAAGCATACATGAAGCAATGATTACAGCGAAGATTGCAATTATTAGTTAGATATAACCTGAGATTGAAAGATTCTTCATCATCAGGGAGCAAATATTTTTGTGCCATGCCCCTTCCCTCGATCTGAGTCACAACGCTTTTGACTTCGTTAATTTCACTGCTGAATTTTTCAAGGACTTCACTTAAATTCATGCCGTTCATAAAAGCCTTGAAAATATTTATCTGACTCTGAGAATCTAGCACTATCCATTTGCCTGAATCAGGAGATATTACGAGCATAAAGCCTCCGTAACTTATAGGACATAAATTCTCAGGAAATGAATACTTTTTGTTCAATGGGATATTTATTATTTTATCGTGCATGTTTATATTCATGTCATTACTATTAAGCAAGGCTGCTGGAGAACTTTACAGACAGCCCCGAAATTCTTAATTATTACCACACAAGTGACGCTGCAGTATTGTCAAAGACTCGACAGTTACCCACACAATTACCGCCTATGGGACGCTCGCAGTCAAATCCGCATGAAAGCAATTTATTGTCAAGGACTCTGCAGTTACCTACACAATTGCCGCCTATGGGACGCTCGCAATTCAATCCGTAAGAAAATAATTTCGCATAGCTCTGAGTATCAGGCTTCAAGTTCAACACCTCCTTTAATAACTATAATAACTAAGTACGTGTTTAAAATTTTACTATTTTTTTTTCTCTGTCAACAAGTTTATTTTTTCTCACATATTGCAAACCTTCGCAGAGCCGGAAATTTTTTTATTCACTCTTAATGCGTCATGTTTGAATGCAAAAAAAAAAAATGACCCGGATTTTGCTCCGGGCCGTAAAGTGTGAATATTTACATCATGCTGCGATATAATGCTTTAATCTCCTCAACGTTCGTATCTCTGGGATTGCCGGGACAGCACGCATCAGCAAAGGCACTATCAGATAAGAACTGAATGTCTTCCTCTTTGAGAATTCCCTTAAGGTCCGCCGGGATTCCTACATCTGCCGAGAGTTTTTTCACTGCTGCAATAGTTGCTTTAGCTGCGTCATCATCGCTCATTGAGTCAATGCCTTCAACTCCCATTGCCTTACCGACTGCACGATAGCGTTTACCTGCTGCCGGAGCATTATATTCAAGACCATAGGGCAGGATTATCGCACAAGCTACACCATGAGGGGTATCATAGAGTGCGCTTAGACCATGAGCCATGCTGTGGACTATGCCCAAGCCTACGTTGGAGAAGCCCATACCTGCGATATACTGACCTAAAGCCATTCCCTC
>JAFSWW010000101.1 GCA_017444345.1 Synergistaceae bacterium
AGGAGTGTCATTTTTCGGGATAAAAGATTTATCAAAGCCTGATGCTTTATTAGCTGGAATTAATATATTGCCGATATTGATGACATTTTTTAATATTTTAGCGACTCTTACGACTAAGAAATTTACAAAACGTGAAAGAGTTCAGGCGTTCGTGATTGCTGCGTTATTTCTTGTCATGTTATATAATGCTCCGTCGGCTTTATTAATTTACTGGACGACTAATAATTTTATTATGCTGCTGAAAAATATTAATTTATCGGGAATAATCAGCGGCGAAAAAATATCAGGATTCATGAATTATAAATTTGTCCCGACTGGCAAGAAAGCAATTTTTATAAACGCGTTTATGATGTTACTTACTTGGGGATTTCTTGGGAGTTTCTTTGCTTATTTTTATTTCTCATTCGTAAATACAGGTTATGCAAATTTAGCTACAATTACAACGTATCAAAATATTTATTATTTGCTTTTCATGATCCCGGTTATATTTGCATGGATGCTTTATACTAAGTTCATTGCAAGCGGCTTTACTATTCGTGAATTCTTAATAAAAACAGTTTATTTTGCAGTAGGTACTTTGACAATATTTATATTTATGAAATATATAATGTTTCCGCAAAAAAGTTTTATACGATTATTTGTATTTACATCCATGTTATTTATTTATGTATTATTAATGTCTCTCTTAGTTGTAAAGGGGGTTGATTTGTGCTCATTTGCTTCACGTCTAAGCGGAGGACATAGAAGCTCGTTATTTTTCTCGTCGGTTATATTCATAATAATATTTATATGCGTATTCTATCCGTCATTATTATATTTTACTGATCCTAATTTCTTTCTTGATTCATTTGCCGGGACGATTTCAGGAGTCAGTGCTTACGGAATGACTTTATTATTTGCATTGATTCTTATATGGCCGTTAATTCCTGAATTACTGCAAAATATATTTGCTTTTGCCGCAGCTTTTCTTGTGTGTATAGCATTTATAAATTCGTTCGTCCTCACTGAAAATTACGGAAATATTAACGTAACATTTATAAATAACATGATGATGATGACGGAGCGCGCATTAATTAGGGATATATTGAGCTTTCTGATAACTTCAGTGATAATAATTTTGTGCGTGTGGCGAAAGTATATAAAACATTTAGTAAGCGCGTTTCTGTTAATTTCGCTGGCGATGTGCGGTGCAAGTGTATATTGCTATTTAAATATAGCTCATGACAATAAAGCTAAACTTGCAGAAAATATTATAGAATTTCCGGAATATCATAATAGAATCTGGAGATTTAGCAGGACTGGTAAAAATGTAATTTGTTTATTTTTTGACGGTTTCACAGGAGGACACATAAATAAAATATTCACAGAAAATCCGGAGCTTGTGAAATCTTTTGACGGCTTTATTTATTTTCCTGATACAATATCAACAGGTTCGTACACTTTTCCGTCAGCACCTTCAATTTATGCAGGTCCTGCCTATAATCCATATAAACTAGATACTACACGGCCAAATGAAAAACTTGTCGTGAAATATGGAGAAGCTGTCTCATTTTTGCCTAATATTTTTTCAGGAAAGGGCTACGATTCAGTTATGATTGATGCTCCATATGGTATGGACTACAAAAATTTTTACACCAATAATCTTAAATATCCTGATAGAGTATTAACTCTTTATGAAGGCAGTAACTGGGAAAAAAATTATTCATCTTATTGGCTTAAATGGGCCGATAATAGAGATATTCATGTTCTAACAAAAGAAAAGTCGGACATTTCAGGATTCTTGATAATCTTGTCGTTATTTAGATCTATTCCATTTAGTTTAAGAAACGCTTTACATAATTCCGGCCGATGGGTTTGGGGGATTTCTGACCAAGTAGCTGAAATGGCAATCTTAAATAATTTCCTTCCGAATATTGCTATACTTCAATTTATGGGAGATTTTCTACAGGTTGATGACGGAGATCCTGCATTTAAATTTATACATAATAATTTATCTCATAGCGACTGGTATTTGCAGCCTGATTCTCTTCAACCGGTATTAGATCCCTATCCTGAATCTGAAGGACAAAATACTTTAATTGATGGAATTATTCCCGAACATTATTATACAGAAGTTCACATTATGAATTTCATGGCAAATTTTATAGCTTCACTTAAAGCAGCAGGTATTTATGATAATACGAGAATTGTTTTCGTGTCAGATCATGGCTGGGGAGATAGTCAAAAATTAAACGAAATTTTCAATAATAAAATTTACACTGGATCTTTTCGTCCTCATGCTCTGTTAATGTTTAAAGATTTTGATACTCGCGGAGATTTCAAGACTTCTGACAATGCATTAATGTCAATTGAAGATACTTCAGCTCTATTGATTGCAGGAATAGATAAGGCCGCAGGAATTAACACGCTTGAAGAGTTAAAAACTTTGAGTCATTCCGACAGAGTTAGAATATTTAGCGATAATGCTACTAACAATGACGAAATTATAAATCGATATCTGTTCAAATTTGAGAAAATATATCAAGTTAAAGGCACAATGTTTAAGCGAGAAAACTGGACTAGAATCAAGTAAAATTTATTTCGCGAAAATTTTTTGATGTCCTGAATGGCTTTTCCGGTGCAGTGATAAAAATTTGCCAGCCCGTTTTTATTAATTCTTTATGCACAAATTCGCGCCCCTGTGAGTCTAACTCTGATGTGAAATCGTCAAGTAAAAGCACGGGGGCTCGTTTTAATCTTGACTCTATTAATTTGCCCGCTGTGATTATGATATAAAGTATTAATCTCCGTTTTTGTCCGCGACTCAGTGAATCAGCTGCCGGCCTGTTACTGTCAGCTAAATTTATAGCAAGTTCGTCAAAGCCCGGCCCGCATATGACTCTTTGTGCCCTGCGTTCCCGGAATGACTCGCGCTTTATGAATTCCTGCAAATATTCCCCGCATGAGTCAGGCTTTATGACCGGCAATAACTCAAGCAATAATTTACTATCAGACGGGAATAAACCGCGCAATAAATTCAAGACTTTACGCCGAGTCGACATTATGAATCCTCCGAGCTGGCAAAATAATATCGAGGTGCTTTCAGGTGATTTATTTTCTTTGAGCAGGGCCGCCCGTTTTCTTGCTACAAATTTGAAATCTGATAACTTTCTTGCGTAGACTGGCACAAATAACGCGCATAATCTATCTATAAATAATCTTCTCGCAGCAAGTGAGGAGTCAATTAAATTTACATCGCCCGTTAAAAATATCATTGACGGCAAAACTAATCTTAAATCAGTGCATGATATGGACTTGTCAAATAACTTGATTGAAATCTTTGACGAAATATTTGCGCTGACTGTGAAATTTTCTTCTCCTGAAACTTTTGCGGAAATTAACGCGTTTTGATTCGGATTCTCCCATGTGATTAAATTTTTAGTGCGTGAGAATGCCCCCCATCCTGATAGAATGCTTAGAGATTCTAATAAATTTGTCTTGCCGCTGCCATTTTTGCCCAGAATCAAATTAATACCCGACTCAAAATTTAATCTCAAGCCGGGTGCTAAATTCCTGAAATTATTAATATACAGGCTCGTGAACTTCATTATTAGAGTCAGAATTAGAATCAGGATTATTATTTTCTTGTGATTCTTGCTGTTGTTCTTGATTATTATTCGCGTCTTGATTTTCTTGACTCTCTTGACTCTCTTGATAATCTTGAGACGGTGCAAAATCTCCTATTTCTTCTTCAGTTATTGCGTCCTGCATACTTAAACGCGCTGGCATTAACATATACAAGAAATTATTATCTTCGCTGCGGGTCATTCTGCACTGTCCTTCTTCGTGGCTGAACTCTATAACTATTTCGCCCGAACTTAAAGCCTTTAACCCGTCTTCAAAGTAGCTGACGTTAAAGCCGATTTGCATATTATCGCCGTCGATTACTGCATCAAGAGATTCACGGGCTGTTCCTGCTTCCGGGGCTCGTGCAGTAACTATTAAATCCCCGTTCGGTTCAAGCAAGAACGCCATTATATGAGCCGGAGTAGTTTTCGCAATAATATCAACGCGGTCAATTACAGCAAGCAATTTATCACGGGAGATTCGCAAAGTCGTTCGTGTATCATTATTTAATATGCGCTCATAGTTAGGGAATGTAGAATCTATTAATCTTATCGAGTACTCAATATCGGGCAAAGCAAACCACGCTACTGAATTATCCGATAAAATTTTTACGGTGTCTTCGCCTTTACTTGTTAATAGCATCTTGCTTAATTCTTTTAACGCAGCAGAAGGAAGCATTAAATCTTGAGCCTTTTGCACATTAGTTAATAACATTTTAGAGAGTGCGAGTCTTTTTCCGTCAGTTGATACTGCTTTGATCTCGTTTTGTCCGTCATTCATTGAAGTCCTGAATAAACAAGTGCCGAGATATTTCGGGAAGTCTTGAGGCTGTGAACTTGCTGCAGTGCCTTCACTTATGAGTCTAACTAAATCAGCATTCATGATTTCGCAAATTAATTCAGATTGTGCGCTGTCGGGTAATTTCGGGAAGTCGTCAACATTGAATATAGCAAATCTTACTTTGCTTTTACCTGCGATTAATAGGCCTCTTTCTTGATTTACTTCAAGAATAATATTTTTCTCGGTCGTCTTCTTTAACAAATTTCCGAATATATTAATAGATAATACAGCCTCCCCCGGTTCAATTACACGAACTCCGGCAGCACAGCATTTAACGGAGCTTTTAAGGTCTGTAGCTTCAAGAGTTACGTTATTCTCGTCTGCTTTGACAAGAATCCCGCTGATTATGTCTTTAGGGCTCTTAGTGCTGGCTGATTTCTCGGCTGTCTGCCATGCTTTGAGAAAATTTGCGCGCTCTAATTCTAATTTCATGATTAAATATTCCCCTTTCTTGAGTCAAAATAAGAATAATTATACTCTATTATGAATCAACGTAATTAAAGCGAAATAATTATATTTATCATGACTCCGCAATAATATTTTTTCAGGAGACTAATTAATTTTAAGAATTCAGTATAAGCGCAAAAAATTTTTATCGTGTCTCACTTGAAAATAGTATTTATCAATTATTGACCCCCCTAAATAAGACATATATAATTCAAGTAATTTATTTTCCAAAATTTTATTATAGAAAGAAGGATTTATATTCATGAAAAAATTTTTATTTGCTTTAACCCTTGCTGCTGTGTTAGCTCTCACGGCCTCGATTTCTTTAGCTGCCCCGGAACTGTCTTTAATTATTGCCTCCAATCAGACAGATTTGACTAATCCCTATAGTCTAGGCTTGGAAAAATTCAAGGAAGTTGCTGAAAAAGTTTCAGGCGGAAAGATTCAAGTTACTGTCCATAAAGGCACGCTCGGAGAAAACGAGTCAGAACTCATCGAAAAATTAATCATGGGCGCGGCTGATTTAGTAGTAGCTTCACCGGGCTTTATGACGGCAATCGGAGTCCCTGAGATCGATATTTTATCGCTTGAATACTTATTTGACAGTTTTGAGCACTGGGAGAAATGTTTAGACGGCGATTTCGGCCAAGCAATGCGCAAAATAGTTCTGGAGAAAACAGGCAATCAATTCAGAATTATGGGCTATTGGAGCTCATCAGTCCGCGATGTCTACGCAAAGAAAGCCATCAAGAAACCTGAAGATTTAAAGGGTTTGAGCATTCGTACTCAGTCATCGCCGGTACAGCAGGAATTCTTTAAAAATTGCGGTGCCATTCCGACAAGTGTCGCATGGGGTGAACTCTATCAGGCATTACAACAGGGAGTCGTCGACGGTGCAGAGAATGACTATACAAATTTCACTCAGAAAGAACATCACAAGACGGCGAACGGCAAATATGTATCAGAAACTCATCACGATTTCACTACAAGATTATTCTTAATGAACGGTGATAAGTATGATGCACTGACTGACGAGCAGAAAAACTGGATCAATCAGGCCGCCGAAGCAAGCACAGCAGAAGAACGCGCAGTAACTTACAAAATGTTCGGTGAAAGCAAAGAAAGAGCTAAGAAGGACGGAGCAGTAATCACAGAATTTGCAGAAATCGACATCCCGGCATTCAAGGCAATAGCTGAACCGATTCAAGATAATTTTGCGCAAAAAAATAATATGCAGGATCAATTAAATATGATTCGTGCAGCTGGTAAATAAAATTTAAATGTTTATGCTGGAAAGATGGATTTGCGTCCGTCTTTCTTTTTTTGTTATTTGTTAATTCGAGGTGAAAATTTCATGAAAAAATTAATTGACGGCTTACAGAAAATACAAATTGCGATCGGCGGGTTATTCCTGCTTGTATTTCTCGTAACAGTCGTATATCAAATTATATGCCGCTATATGGGAGTCGCTGCTATGTGGACTGAAGATGTCAGCATGTATTCATTTATATGGGCTGTCTTCATGGGAGCGGGGGCGATGGTGCATTCAAACGCTCATTTTGCATTCACGAGCCTTTATGACTCTCTGAAAAGTGAACGAGCTAAAATTTTCCTGCAAATTATTATAGATATAATCGTGCTAGTTTTCTGCGTCTTAATGGTCTATTACGGATATTTAGCGGCAAAACAATTCTGGAATTTCAGGTGGGTTAATATTCCGACTATGAAGCGCGGGCCGACTTGGCTGTGTATTCCCATATGCGGAGCAACCGGAGCAATTTATTTAATTTACGGGATATTTAACGAGTTCGGCAAACTCATGAAGGGAGATAACAAATAATGCTCGGAACTGTATTAATAATTATGTTCGTAGGATTTATAGCAATCGGGGTGCCAATAGCTTTTGCACTGGGAATCGTGTCATTTACGGGAATCGCCTGCCTTCCTGCCATTCCCAACACAGTAGTATTCACAAAGATGTTTAACGGGCTCAACAGCTTTACACTTTTAGCAGTGCCGTTATTTATTCTAGCAGCAAACTTAATGAACGAGGGCGGAATAACTGAAAAATTAATCGAGTGCATTTGCGATCTTGTCGGACACAAAAAAGGCGGCCTCGCATATGCAAACGTTCTCGTCTCAATGGTATTTGCGGGAATTTCGGGATCTTCACAGGCTGATACTTCAGGAGTAGGGAAAATATTTATTCCTGCTATGGAGCGTCAGGGCTATGATAAGGGCACTTCAGTGGGAGTCACGGCTGCGTCGTCAACACTGGGTTCAATAATTCCGTCGAGTATAACAATGGTAGTATATTCGGGGATTGCGAGCTGTTCAACTGGAGCATTATTCATGACGGGAATCGTTCCGGGGATTCTGCTCGGAGTCGCTCAAATGATAGTCATAAAAATGTACGCAAAATCTAAGAACTTCCCTCAAAGCGAAAAAGTGCCGTTCTCTGTAGCTCTCAAGCACACGCTAATTTCTATGCCGGCATTACTCACACCCATTATATTAATAGGCGGGATAGTGTCAGGATTCTTTACTCCGACGGAGTCAGCTGCATTTGCTTGTATATATGCTTTATTAGTGGGAATATTCTTTTACGGGTCTATCAAAATCAGCAGACTTCCGGGGATCTTAATTGACACTATGAAAATGGCTTCATTGTCATTATTTGCGCTGGCAACGGCGAACGCACTCGGTGAATTATTGAGCTATTATCAATTGAATATTTTAGCGAGAAATTTATTTTTAGCACTTCCCGGCGGTAAAGGAATATTTTTACTCGTAACAGTATTATTTTTCTTATTTGTCGGGACATTTATGGACGCTGTGCCTGCAATGATTTTATTTGTGCCGATTATATTGCCGTCATCTACAGCACTGGGAATCAGCCCGATTATATTAGGACTTATTATAATAGTAACTCTTGCGCTCGGCCTTGTAACACCTCCCTATGGGCTTTGTTTATTATTAGCGTCATCAATAAGCGGAACTACTATAGAAGAAGGCTTCAAGGGAACATTGCCTTATTTCATTTCGTCATTAGTCGTGCTGCTATTATTAATAATATTCCCTGAATTCTGGCTTGCAATTCCTAAAACTTTATTCCCTGCATTATTCTAAAATTTTCAGGCCGCTGGACATATTTATTTTATATCTAACGGCCTAATTATTTTATCGCTTTATATCATAGGACATATTCATTAAACTTTGAATGCTCTCTACATCGTCCGTGATATTTCCGTCGCCGTGTATAGTGTGCTTAATAACGCTGCTGGCAACTGCAAAATTTACCATGTCCATGGGCTTATAATTATTCATCATGGCATATATAAGCCCGCTAGCAAATGCATCCCCGCCGCCGACTCTGTCAAGAATGTTAAATGTAAATGTCCTGCTCTCGAAAGTATGACCCTGATACCACATATAAGCCATTAAACTATTTTCGCTGCCTGAATGAGCGTATCTCACATGTCTAGCTATACACTTCAAATTCGGGTATCTCTCGACAAAACGCGAAAAAATATCGTCCTGCTGTTCATAATTCGGCTGAAGTGGGACTCCGTCCTTAAAATCTCCCTTGCTGTGATCGTTCTCATCGCGCCATAAATGATAAGGTTCAATTCCCAGTAAGACATCAACAAACGGCAGGCATTGAGTGCAGAAATCCCGCGCCTCGTCCCAGCTCCATAGTGTGCTCCTGAAATTGCCGTCAAAGCTGACAGTTAAATTTTTCTCCCGTGCCTTCTCAAGACAAGCTAAAATAAAATCCGCACAGCTTTGAGACAATGCCGGAGTTATTCCGCTCAAATGCAGCCATTGAAAGCCGTCTAGTAAATTATCAAGATTGACCCCGCTAAAATCGTATTCAGTAATTGCGCTGTGTTTCCTGTCATAAGTTACTTTGCTCGGCCGAATCCCGTAGCCAGTCTCAAGATAATATGTCCCGAGTCTATGAGTCGGCGTTTCTTCGGGAGTGCTTAATATAACCGGGCTGCAGTGAACGTCATTACTTCGTAACATTCTTATTGCGCTCTTACCGAGTGAATTATTTGGCACAACACTAAAAAATGTGCTGTCGATTCCCAGATTCGCAAGAGCAAGGGCGATATTTGCCTCACTTCCGCCGTAAGTTGCCTCAAAGAAGCTGGCCATGCGGATTTTCTGGTAATTCGGGGGCGTGAGTCTTAGCATGACTTCTCCGAACGTGATAAATTTCTGCTTCATGACATTTTCTCGTCTCCATTCTTAATTAAATATTAATATTCTAAAAATTTGCTGGTGATTTAATTATAAGAGTAAAAATATTTTAATGGAATATCGAAATAATATCGTCTTGTTTTGCTGAGCCGTCTTCAATAACCCGCGCAAAAATTCCTTCACGAGGCATAACACAATCGCCCGCAATTTTCCTAATAGCGCAGTCATTATGACATTCTTTGCCGATTTGAGTTACTTCACATAATGCGCTGCCAATTCGTAATTTTGTGCCGACTGGTAATTTATTGAGTTCGATTCCTTGAGTCAAAATATTTTCTGCAAAAGCTCCGGCGGGGAATTTCATATTTGAAGATTTCTCAAGTTTTTTAACGCTCTCTACTGCTAATAGACTCACTTGTCTGTGCCAGTTCCCGGCGTGGGCATCTCCTATAATTCCATAATCTGACTTGAGAGTTATATTTTTAACAGCGTGTTTCTGTTCGCCCTTGTTTTCACTGATACATACAGCGATAATCTTTGCAGGAACTTGGCCGCAGTCTTGAGTTTTGCCCGATAACATTTCAGTCCCGTGTGAGATTGCCGCCCTGACACTATTAAAACATTCGCACGCAGCTTTCTCACTGCCGGGAAGATTTATAATTAATGACTCGTTTCTTATGCCTGACACTGCACGGGATAAACAGCCGAACGGAGTAATTTTCATGCTTTCTGATCTCATGACTTCAGGAATCCCCCGGACTTCACGATTTATCACAGCAAGAGTCGCTTCAGGTGTTATATCTCTAGGTGAGAATCCAGTCCCGCCCGTTGTGAGTATTAGACTTGCTTTTAACTCGTCTGAACATTTTATAAGCTCAGATTTTATCATGTCAAAATCATCGGGAATAATATTTTGATAAATTACTTGCCAGTTGTCAGACTCTAAAATTTTTACCAGAGCAGGCCCGCTTGTGTCCTGACGTTCTCCCCTTGAGCCTTTATCGCTGATTGTGATTACTGCTGCATATTTCATTATTAAATTTCTCCTTCTTATTACATATATCGCACGTGAATATTCACAAAAAAATTTTTATACAGTTAATGCGAGATAAACCCGTTATTAATCAAGTTTTATATAATCTCCGTGAACTCCGCCGCTTTTGGAATTCAAGCAAATATCACTAATTATCATATCTTTCTGTACTGCCTTGCACATATCGTAAATAGTGAGTAATGCAATACTAACAGCCGTTAATGCTTCCATTTCTACACCTGTGCGGCCTGAGCAGGAAATTTCAGATTTTACTTCAACCGAAAAATTTGATTCGTCAAGTGAAAGCGATATATCAGCTCCGTTAATATTAATCGGGTGGCACATGGGTATAATATCCGGAGTTTTCTTTGCGCCCATGATCCCGGCGATTTGTGCGACTGTCAAGACATCACCTTTTTTTATGCCGCCTGACTTTATAAGCTCGAAAGTTTTAGAATTTACGTATATGCGACCTGATGCCGCTGCTTTGCGATTCGTTATATCTTTATCGCCTACATTTACCATTTTTGCGCGTCCTTCGTCGTTAAAGTGTGTGAAGTCCATTTGTTAGCTCCCTTATTTTATTATATTTGCTTAACATTTTAGCGAGTCCGTTATTTAAGCCCGCCTATAACGTGAATATATTAATGCTGCTTCCCGCCTCTCATGAATATTTACAAAAAATTTTATTGCCGTTAATGTGTGAGTCATCCCGTGCCCGTTATTCATGAAAATTTCTAGCCTCCGATTCTGTTCATGGGTCTTAGTGATTGAGTCTTCTTACGTGAAATTAGCGCGTGTCTTTCCGGTTTTGACTCGATTGCTTGAATGATTAAAGATTTAAGCTCGCTTTTATTCTTGTGTCTTACAAAAATTTCCGTCTCTGAATGCAGACAAGGCTTTATATATCCGTCAGCGGTGAGTCTGATTCTGTTGCAACTTGAGCAGAAAGCATTACTAATCGGGCTGATAAATCCTATATTGCCATGAGAATCCGGCAATTTGTATAATTTGGCGACTCCGTCATTCTTAAGCGGCACGAGTTCGGGCAAAATCTCTAAAATTTTCTGCGATGACATAAATTTTTTTGCGTCATTAAATTCAAGCATGGGCATTAACTCAATAAAGCGAACATCAATATTTGAATTAATCGTGATTTCTGCGAGATCTCTTATTTCGTCATCGTTGAAACCGTTAATCAAGACAGTATTTAATTTAACCCTGAAATTATTTTCTTGAGCTGCCCTAATTCCCCGTAAAGCATCATCAAGACAGCCGCCGCGAGTTATATACGAATATTTTCCGGGATTAAGAGTGTCAAGACTGATATTTAAGCGTTCGACTCCTGATTCTCTTAGAGATTTAGCAAGTTCGGGCAAAAAAATTCCGTTCGTTGTAATACAAATTTCGTTTATTGCTTGAATCTCCCGTGTCCGACTGCATATTGAGACAATATTTTTGCGTAAAAGAGGCTCGCCCCCTGTGAATCGTATTTTATTGATTCCTAGTTCTGAAGCTGCCTCAATAATTAATATAATCTCGTCATCGCTCATAATATCAGACTTGAAATTTTCAGGCTGACTCGTTTTACAATAGCGGCAATTGAGATTACATTTATCAGTCAAAGAAATCCGCATGTAACTTATTTCACGGTTAAATAAATCTCTCATGTTAATAACGCCCGAATGTGCAATTAGGAAAATGGCAATCTTTACAGAGCTGACAGAGTCCCCCGTCCCCTAAGTTAATTAAATCTTGACGAGTAAATTTTTTCCGTGTAAAAATTTGCGGCAGTAACACATCAAAAATAGTAGTCTTCATGATAATTGCTGCTCCGGGAACTCCGATTAAAGCTATATTATTTAAATATGCAAGCAAAGTCATATTCCCGGGCTGAGAAGGGACTCCATATGAAATTATTTCGGCTCCTGTTCGTGCAATGGCTGAAGGCGTTAAATCATCGGGATCTACTGACATCCCGCCGGACATTATGATAATTTCTGCGCCCTGTTGAATAAATAAATTAATTGCGTCATTTAACATAGCTAAATCATCATCACAAATTTTTACGCCTAAAATCTCACACGGATAATGCGATAATTTCTCACGCGCTACACTCTCAAATTTATCTTGAATCAAGCCATTATAAATCTCTGAACCGGTTATAATTATTCCTGCTTTCATGTTATTATAAGGCAATAAATTAATTAATTCTCGATTCCTGCATAAATTCTCGGCCTGAATTATATTTTTTTCTTGAGTAACTAACGGAATTATTCTCATTGAAGCGAGTCGCGCGCCCTTCTTCACCGGGTAATTATTAGGCATTGTCGAAATAGTTATATCTTGAATAGAATTTATTTCGCGCAAAAGTTCACAGTCAACACAAAACAGTCCGTCAATATCAGAAATTAATAAAATTTTCCCCTCGTTCGGCTCCGTAAAATGAGTAAATTTGCATTCACATATTTTTGCGAGTCTCTTGGCCGCATCTTCCTCGTGAATTTCGCCGGATTCAGACTCCCATATAAAAACGTGTTTCTTTCCGAGTCGCAGCAATTCCGGAATGTCTGAACTTGTTATAATATGCCCCCGCTTGAAAGCTGCTCCCTTAAAGCCGTCCCGCATTGCTGTTATATCGTGGCACAATTCGCGGCCTTCTGAGTCCTCGACTCTAATTTTTCTCATATTATGAACCCCTTTAATCTTGTATTTTCCGGTAATTTATCACTGCCAGCCGGAATAACTGCCATTAAATTACTTCCTGCCATAGTGCTTAATACTCCGTTGCCCTGCTCTGAAGGAACGTTTATAAAAATTTGCCCGTCTCTAATAATTAATTTGCCGCGAATAATTCTCATCATGGGGCTTCTTTTATTGAACGGGTTAGCAAGAATTATATCAATCTCATCGGGAATAAAATTTTTTGAGCCTGATAATTTCTCCAGCGCAGGAAGTGCCACCGCATAATAA
Source organism: Synergistaceae bacterium (assembly GCA_017444345.1). Classification (NCBI taxonomy): domain Bacteria; kingdom Thermotogati; phylum Synergistota; class Synergistia; order Synergistales; family Synergistaceae; species Synergistaceae bacterium. The sequence goes on from JAFSWW010000101.1 coordinate 13,106, forward strand.
TTAGTGAGTGCCGACGCGGGATTACCTGATAAACAGCAAATTAATTTGTTATCTTTCACGGCATAAATACATTTTCCGCCCGGTTTCAAGTCAATATCACGAAATAAAATTTTTGCACCTGAAATTTTCAAAGCGTCAGGGGTCTTGTCATAATCGCCTGCTGATACTCCGCCGGTTAAAATCAACGAGTCGCAAGTTGATAGAGATTCTATTATCGAGTCAGAAATTTTTTGCGCGTCATCTTGACAAATTCCCATAAATTTAGGCTCAAACCCTGCGAGCTTTAATGCTGTCATGAAAGTATAATGACTCGCGTTATAAATCTTTCCGGGCAAAATCTCGCTTTGTAGTTCCTGAATCTCGTTACCTGTTGTGATTATTCCGATTACTGGGCGGCGGTAAACTTGAACAGAAAAAATATTTTGTGAGGCCAAGAGTCCCGCTGTTCCTGAGTCAATAAATTCCCCTTCACGTGCAATAATTTCCCCAGCTTTCACGTCTTCACCTGATTTAATAATATTTTCGCCCGGCCTGAAAGTTTTAGAGATCTTCACTTTTTCCGCCGTGAACTCTGTATCTTCATATTTGATAATAGCATCTGCACCTTCAGGAATAGCAGCACCCGTTAAAATTTTTGCGGCCTCACCTTTCTTTAACGCGATATTAATAAAATCTCCGGCTTTGATCTCGCAAATAATATTTAATTCTCCGGGGACATCTTGAGATCTGAACGCGTAACCGTCATAGGGCGAACGGTCAAACATGGGAATATTATAATTTGCTGTTATATCAGCTGCTAAGATTCGGCCTGCTGATTCGGACAATGAAATTTTTTCAGGCGGGACGGGATTAACATTTTCGATAACGATATTTCTTGCGTCGTAGAAATTCATAATAAATCACTCCTTCAAGATTAATAAATTTTCGGGGGGAATTGAAATTTTCACAATATCTGATTTTATTTGCTGCCATAAATTTTTGTCAACTTCCCAGCCGATTGGACTAATATTTTTATTCGCACATATGGGAATAAGCATTATAGTAAAAGAAAACGGATTCTCTATGACCTGAATAACTTTGCAGTCAAAACAATTAATTTTACTGGATTCATGAATTATACTGTGCATTCTAACGCCTATAAATTTTGTGTCAGATTTAAAATTTTTGCACTTGAGCATTATATCCCAGTCAAGCGCGTAAATTTGACCGTTAATTATTTCTGCACGCGATATATTTTTACAGCCTGTTAAGATTGCCGCGTTCTTAGTTAGTGGATTCGTAAAAATTTCCTGCTTAGTCCCAAAATTTTCGACTTGGCCGTTATTAAAAATTGCGATTTTATCACAGAGTCTAAAAACTTCGTCCCTATTATGCGATACAAGAATTATAGAGCCCTCGAAATCAGTAAAAATATTCAATAATTCGCGCTCCATCTGAAAACGTAAATGGCTGTCAAGTGCTGATAAAGGCTCATCGAGCATTATTATATTTGGACGGGATAATAACATTCTTGCGAGTGCTGTTCTTTGCTGCTGACCTCCTGAAATCTGAGACGGGTATAAATTTTTAACGCAGTCAAGCCCGAATCTCTCAAGAGTCATGAAAATTTCAGATTTATTTTTGCAGGAAATTCTGATATTCTGCTCAACCGTCATATTTGGAAATAGCGCGTAATTCTGAAACATTAAGCCAGTTTTACGCATTTGAGTCGGCAAATTAATTTTTTTATCGCTGTCAAATAAAATATTATTATCGAGAATGATTTGCCCAGTATCAGGCTTTATTATTCCTGATATAGATTTCAGAGTTAGACTTTTGCCGCAGCCCGACGCACCCAGAATCGCAAGAGACTCATTTTTTATATTGAATGAGACATCAAGATTAAAGCCTGAAAATTTTTTGTGAATATCAAGATAAAGACTCATGATTTACACCTGAATATTTTTGCCCGCCCGTTATAGCCCGATTTATATAATTTCTCATGATTTCCTGCGCTCAAGAAAATTTATAATCATTAATACAGCAAACGAGATCGCAATATTCACTAAGACCCATTTAAATGCAAGTTCGTCATTACCCGTGCGCCATAATTGATAAACAGTCGTAGAAATTGTAGCAGTCTTACCCGGCGTGTAACCTGAAATCATGCTGGTAGCTCCATATTCACCGAGTGAACGCGCAAAAGATAAAACACTTCCGGCCATTATGCCATTTTTGCAGCATGGTAAAATAATTTTCCAGAATATAAACGTGTCTGAGAGTCCCAGTGTCCGAGCTGAATATATTAAATTTTTATCGAGGGACTCAAACGCTCCCCGCGCAGTCCTGTACATTAACGGAAATGCTACGATTACAGAAGCAAACACGGCAGAATACCACATCATTGAAAGTTTTACAGCAAAATTTTCAAGCATAAACGAGCCTATTATTCTTTTAGGGCCAAGTAAACGCAGCAAAAAATATCCTGTTACAGTCGGAGGCAGCACTAAAGGCAGAGTCAATATTACATCAACAAAGCCCCGTAATAACGCCGGCAATTTCGCTACATACCACGCCGCAGCAATCCCAGTTAAGAAAACTATAAAACTTGAAATTAACGCGACTCTGATAGAATTTAATAACGGGTATAAATCCATTTTTTATTATTTTATTTTGCCATAGAGAAGCCTATTGACGAGAAAATTTTTATTGCTTGTGAAGATTGCAGGAACTCAAGAAAATTTTTAGCTCTTACTGGATTCTTTGCATTCTTGATAATTGCCGCAGGATATATAACAGGAGTCTTTAACATTCCCGCCGGAGCCTCGCCTATTATCATTAATTTATGAGTCGCCGCGTCAGTTGCATAAACGATCCCGCAGTCTACAACACTTTCACGCACCTGCATAGCTACTTCTGTAACGTTGCTTGCAAATGAAATTTTTTTCTCCGAGTTCAATTTGTCCCAGATTCCCATATTCGTCAAAATTTCCTGTGAATAAGCACCTACAGGAACATCTGAATTTCCAAGTGCAATTAAATTTATTTGTCCGGATTTCAAGTCATCATAAGAATTTATTTTTGCTGGGTTGCCTTCAGGGACGACTAAGACGATTTTATTTTCAAGTAAATTAATTCTTGATTCTGAGTCAATTAAGCCTGCTTTATCAAGTGCATTCATTTGCTTTTGAGCCGCAGAAATAAATAAATCACAGTCCGCGCCCTCTATAATCTGAGTCTTTAACGTTCCCGACGAGTCAAAATTATATACGATTTCTACATCAGGATTTAAATTTGTGTATATGCTCGAAATTTTTTCAAGTGAATATTGCATTGAGGCCGCCGCGAAAACTGTCAGGATTTCAGCAGATGCGCTGCTAGTGAATGCAGATAATATAATTAATAACGCGATAAATTTTTTCATGATAATATCTCCTTATTTAATAGCCAATTTCTATAATCTTCAGGTGTGTTAAGATTCACGAGAAAATTTTTATAATTATTATCCAAATATAAATAATGCACGTCAATATTTGCTAGAAATTTTTTGACACTGAAAATATTTGCGTTTATTGCCGACTCGATTTCTTTAATGCAGGATTTATTATATATTCCCGTTAAAGGCTGGATTTTGCCATTCAAGACAGGGATCAAGCAATTATCAGATTCATTCAGGTTAAAATAAAGCTCGTCAATAAAATTTGCGCTTATTCCGGGAACATCGCAGGAAGTAACAAATATAAATTTACTAGCTGACATTTTCAAAGCTGTGAGAATTCCACCGAGCGGCCCGCAATTTTCCACGCAGTCAGGCCATAAAGTAAATTTGCTGTCCGTGATTTGATGCTCATCCCTGACTGATAAAGCTATATTATTAAATCCTGTCAGATTCGGAATTATTGAATCAAGAAATAATTTATACTTGGGAGTCTTCATTCTAGTAGAGAGTCCCCCGCATAATATCACAGCCGTAGATTCTGATTTATTTATCATGATTCACACTCTAAACATAAAGCAATATCAAGCATAAAAATTTTTGATTCAAGAAATAATTTACTTTCATTCTAGTTAATAATTCCCCCGCGAAAAATTTATCATGCTTCACACCTGAAACATAAAGCAATATCAAGCCGCAAAAATTTTGATTCAAGAAATAATTTATATGCGTTCATTCTCGCAATTACCCGCAAAAATTCATGATTCACGCCTGAAAACACGAGACAACACAGCCACGAAAATATTATTATATGCGTTTATTCTCGTAAAATTTATCATGATTTCTGCTTCAAACATGAGACAATATCAGCCCCGAAATATTATATATATTCATTCTCATGATTCACGCCTGAAACGTGAAGCAATCTCCGCCCCGAAAATCCCTATTTCATACAAAATCAATAACGGAACAGCCATTAGAACTTGCGAGACTACATCAGGAGGAGTCAAAATCGCTGACACTATAAAAATTATTAACACGCAATATTTTCTTTTTGACCTTAAAGAATCAGGCTTTACGAGTCCTATTAGTGCCAATAATGACAACAAAACGGGAACTTGAAACGCCAGCCCGAATAATACAAGAAATGTCCATATAAACGACATGTAATTATTCAGTGTATACATGGGTTTAACGCCGCTGACTGTGAGACCGGTCAAGAAATTCAAGGCCGCAGGGATTATCACGTAATAAGCGAATAACATTCCCAGCAAAAATAAGCCCGCCCCGATTAATAGGCCATGAAATAAATATTTCCGCTCGTTATCTTTCAAGCCAGGCCATAAAAACGCGCAGACTTGATACAAAATCACCGGCGATGACAGGAATAATCCCGCAAAAAATGCAGTCTTCAAACTTTCCATAAATAATTCAGTAGGACTCACTGTGATTAACTGCAAATTTACAGAATGAGCCAATAATAACGCAAAAATATAATCCTGAAATAAATAACTCAATCCAAAACCTAGACATAAAGCAATAACGCTCCGGATAATTCTATTTCTTAACTCCGATAAATGCCCCGTGATTGTCATTAATTTATTGTCAGGAGTCATTAATTAGCCTTCTTTCTTGTCAACCTGCTCGGATTTATTAACTTTTTCGTCCTTGTCAGGATCGCGCGCGTAACCTCGAAATTCAGCGATTGCCTTCCCGAATGCTTTGCCGATTTCCGGTAATTTATTCGGTCCAAATATTATTAACGCGATTATCAATATTATAATTAATTCAGATATTCCAAGCCCGAACATTTTATCACTCCTTAAATATTTATGACCTGAAACAAGAAATACATAAATCTTGATTCTGTTCACTCTTAATAAAATACATCCCGCAATGACGGCAGCGAGTCATTATAATTTCACGCTTTATATTTTCATTAATCGGCCAAGAAAATTTTTTACACAATTTTATAGCATTTCTAGGGCATTTTCTCACGCATAAATCACAGCCGCTGCATTTCTCAGCATAAAATTTTAATATAGCTTTCCCGCCCGACTTCACGATTTTTAACGCTCCTGAAGGACATAAACCCTCACAAAGTCCGCATAAATCGCAGCTTTCTAACACGTCAAAATTATAAAATATTCCCGAGTCAATTTGCCCGTTATAATTAATTAACTTATCACAGAGAAATTTACGCGCATTGAATGAATTATTTTTGTCGTGCCAAATAAAATTTTCGATTAAATTATTGCTTTTATTCCTGCTCCATGTTAAAAAATTTTTTATTAAATCACGTCTTGACAATTCAGACTCGAAATTCTTATCACGAATAATATTTATATCATGATTTATTTTAAGCGAGTCAAGAAATTTTACAGCGATTTCTAAATTATCATTATTAACTCGTGAATTAATCTCGCAATTCTCACAGGGCATTATAAAATTTATATCAGGCTTAATCACTATCAATGCAGCAAGAAAAGCCGCGCTGAAAGATTTTATACAGTAAGCCCCGCCAGTTTTCAAGCATTTAAGCACGTTATCAGCTAAAATATTTCTTAGAACCTGATAATCACGTAATTTTATGGCTTCAGACGGACAAATATAAGCACATAGCCCGCAGCTTATACAATTTTTGCTATTAATTTCAGGGAGTCCATCAGAAAATTTTATAGAGTCAGAGCCGCAAATTTTCCCGCATAAATTACACGATTCAAAACGATTACGGCGGTTTAGACACATAGATTTATTCAATACCGGCAAAGTATCAGAAAAAAATATGTCAACTAATCCGCCGTGCAACATGATTTAAGCCTTCATACCCTTTTTAGGCTTGTAATATAAATTCGGCCCTGTTTTTTCCGGTGAAATATCTTCATTGACTGCACGAACTAAGCCGCTTTCTTTCTGTAAATCGTCAAGATCTACCAAAGTCAGGCACCTGCTCGTACACGAAGCAACACAGACGGGCAATTCTCCATTTTTCTGTAATTCAAGACAGCCGTTACATTTTGCCGCCTTCTTTATGTCATCACGAACTTGAACGGCATTATATGGACATGCTTTAACACAAGCCCCGCAGCCTATGCAGACATCTTTATTTACGCTTACCATTCCGGTTTCTGAATCTTTTGTCATTGCGCCGGTCGGACATGCTGAGACGCACGCAGGATTTGAACAATGCCGGCACATTTGAAGAGTGAACCAGACAAAGACATTCGGGAATTTTCCGCGCTCATCTTCACGGATCTTGATAAAATTTACTCCGACGGGCAGATCGTTCTTATCTTTACACGAGACAACGCAAGCCCTGCACTCAAGGCATTTATTCATGTCGTAGCGAAAACCTTTTTGACTCATAGTTAACCCCCCTTAATCAAGCTAAAATATTATTCTCTGAGGCCATAAAGCATCAGGAAGTGAAGGCTTATCATATTTTGCGACTTCTGCAATACACACGAACGACTCAATGTCAGGACCGGACGGAAATGTCCCAGTCAAAACATTCGGACAGCCTCCTATATCGTAACCGTCTTCATTAAGCTGAACCCACGAACCTTCACCGAGCATAACGACTCCGGGCATAACCCGCTCAGTTATATGAAGTCTCCTTACTACTGTGCCATGATCGTTAAAAATTTTAACGGTGTCGTCTTCCTTGAGTCCCCGTGCCTTTGCGTCATCAGGATTCATTAATAAGGGAATCGGGAAGGCCTCACGCAGCCAAAGTGAATTACTTACATTTCCGTGTGCACCTCTTGGAACGTGAACGCTGCAGACCTGAAGTGGATATTTGCCCTTGATTCCCTTCTCGAAATCTGAAAATGTCGCCTCATATCCTTCTGTTGACGGCTCATAAATTGCTATAGGGTGCCCCTTGTTCCATCCTGCTTTGTCTACCATTTCGGCAAGTTCTCCGCAGTAAATCTGAACTTTTCCATCACGAGTCTTTAATGGGTGCTTCTCCGGGTCGTCCCTGAATTCCTTATTATTAATATAATAATATGCATCGTCCATTTTTCGCGGAACTTGATAACTTCCTGACTCGCGCAATTCATTTATTGAGATTCTGCCCTGCTGAGGTTCTCCCTCAACGCCCATTGCTTTAATGTCTTCTGCTGTGATAGTCAAAAGAGTCTCCATTCCTGAATTATCAGGTTTAGCGACTTTTGCCCCGGCTAACATGTTAAAATTTTGCTGCTTCAGTGATACCGGCTCTACTTCTTTAGGGTCAAGTCCGAGTCTCTTCCCTAATTCTAAAGCAATCCAGCCGTCGTCTTTTGCCTCAAATAACGGGTCAATAACTTTTTGAGTCCAAATCATGACCTCGCGGGCACCGCCTAAGACCATCCCATCGCGCTCCCATGGTGTAGTAATCGGCAAAACAACATCCTAGAACATAGCATTACTATTTAATAAAAACTGGTGAGTTACGATAAAATCTACTTTCTTGTGAGCCTCGATACTTTCCATAGTGTTAGCAGTCTGAGAGACTATATTACTATGAGCATGATAAATAACGTGAACGTCTAAATCTTTTTTCGCGCCCTTCCCAGCTGTATATTTGCCCGTCAAGATTGCCCGCCAATGTTCATTAGCGCACATTCTTTCACTATTCGGGACGGGATTCTTGATTGACTTGACTCCAGTTTTACCCGGAGCGACTAAAGCAGGGCCGCCCTCCGTTGAACGTTCCTGACAACTGCACGAGAATGCACCGCCGGGGATCCCCATATTTCCAGTCATTGCAGCAAGAGTAACTTGTGCTAAACATACATGAGTCGCCTTATCAGCACGCGCCGAATTCCAAGCAAATAATGCTGTAACAGGTTTTGTTAAGCCCACTTCACGAGCTAATTTATAAATTTTATCAACAGGAGTCCCGCAAATTTTTGAAGCCCACTCGGGAGTTTTTGGCAGGCCGTCAAGATTTCCTAACACGTAATCTTTAAAATTTAATTTCGGGTCAGCACCCTCCGGCATGTGTTCAGAATCGAATCCCACCGTGCAGCGATTCAAGAAATCCCAATCAATCATGGGCTTTTCGGGGCTGTCTTCTTTCAGCATTACATAGGCCATAGCGAGAATCAAGGGCGTATCAGTCGCAGGTCTAATCGGTATATACTCATCGGCAATAACTGACGCAGTAGTCGTATACATCGGGTCAATTGCGATAATTTTTGCTCCGGCCTCTTTTGCTCGGATTAAATTATTCATTGCTGACGGGTAACTGTTCCAAGCGGGATTACTGCCCCAGAGTAAAATTAATTTTGCTTTCACGAGATCGAGTCTGTCATTCTGATTGTGAAATTTTCTGTCATAGCCTAAAATAGGTCTCATTGCCTGCCGCCATGCACCGCGCGAACGACTGCCATATTTTGACATATAACCGCCGTAAAGTCCCAGCACTCTAAAAATTTCGCCGCCCTGATTGTTGAAATTCTCATCCATTAAGAAAATTGATTTAGGGCCGTATTTTTCCTTTGAGATTTTAATTTCGGACGCTACTATGTCTAAAGCCTCATCCCATGAAATTCGTTCCCATGTGTCACGCCCTCTTAATGACTTATCGCCGCCGCCGTGTTCCCAGTGAGTCCGCTTCATTGGATATTTTAACCTGTCTGGGCCTGCTACTTGCTGACGTTGAGCGTGTCCCCTTGCACATGCCCTTAACTGCGGATAATCAATAGAATCCGGGTGTGTGTCGTCGGTCTTGAGTCTCACAATTTTTCCGCCGCTTACAAGTGCCTTAATATGACAGCGTCCCCCGCAATTATGCCAGCACGGAGCATTTTTCCATTCTCCTTTTTCCTGTGAAATAGTTTGAGCTTCAGCACTAGAAATTTTCTTTAGCTCATTCTCATAACCCGACAAAGCAGTTAAGGCCGATATTGCTGCACTCCACTTGATAAACGCTCGACGGCCTAATTTGAAACTGGCTATCTTGTCGATTATTCCCATTTTTATAAGCTCCCTTCATTAAATAATTTCATCTAGCAAATTCAAATCCTCAAAAATAAAGCCTTTAAGGATAATTGCTGCACCTCTATAAAATTCAGTCAGTGCGTACTTCTGAACATCGCACGAAAAATCAGGAATCCACTTTGTCAAATGCTCCTGTAAAAATTTTCTGCTGTCTCGTAATGCGCTTTTATCCGTGCTCAATTGCAGCATAAAATCAAGCTCAAAGCCTATATTATCGTCCGCCTCATGAGGGTAATTCTTGGGAATAAAATTATATTTCAGGTAATCCCGGCGGACTTCAAAGGCTGTATCTTGATATAATAAATGCTCGTTGCTGCGGTAAACTGACTCCCACGGCGGAGCGGGTAAAGCATAGGGCCCGACAAATAACTGCGTGAAATCCCAGCGAATCTCTGAAATCATCTCGTTATCGTCTTTCTTGTCAGTAAAAAATTTGTTGATTATATTTATTCCCGTGTCAATTAGATTTTTGCTTTCTCTAAATGGGAAGTTGTCAAAAATTTTATTGTCCCTCAGTGATTGAATTAACTGCTTGGCCGGTTCAACGTAAAATAATTTTTTCAATACGTCATAGCCGTAGCCCCGCATTTCCATTATAATTTTATAGTCTTCGCTGCTTATTTCTCCACGCATAAATTTACCCCTCAAAATATAGTTTTTACAGCTACAAAAAAGTCAAATTTTTATAGTCGTAACAAGCATTTATAAAGCAAAAAATTTTATATATATATTCAAATTTGCCGCGCACGTTTTAGTTGAAAAGTAAATTTTTATGAGTGAATAATTAATTATTTTTCCGTTCACATGTCGACGGCAGCACAAATGCAGCACCTGCAAATATATATACTGTTCATGTTACTGTCTGACTCTGAAACAAAAAAATAACGCTCCTTTTTATGATTTATATATTTATATCCGTGAAAATTTTTATAAATCTTAGCAAGATATTATTACGACTTCAATAACTGAATATCATTAATGAGCCATTCACAAAAACTGTTATAATCATTTATGTTAAATACCGGCAACTCTGATTTTAAAGGGGTGTCGCTGATTATCGCAATATATTCGCCGTCGGGGAGTTCGTAATTTGCGCGCCTGATTCCTATTTTGCGAAAATTTTTGCCGGAATTCTTGAAGCCTTCAATAATTATTATGTCTACATCGTGAATTAAATCTAAAATTTTTTCAAGCGAAATATATCTATTTTCCATGATTGCCGCGTGAGTCCCTGATGAAATTATTACAAGTTCCGCGCCCGCCTCTGAGAATTTAAAAGTGTCCTTGCCTCGTTTGTCAATTTCGAAATCGTGTGAGTCATGCTTTATAACTGAAACTCTCAGGCCGAAATTTTTTAAGACTGGGATAATGCCTTCTATAAAAGTTGTCTTGCCAACGCCTGACCAGCCCGCAAATAAATAAATGGGAATAATAATAAATCACTCACTTTTTTGCGAAATATTTTAACACAGGGATAATGCTTTCAAGTAAGTAATTACAATTTTTGACGAAATATTTTATTGTGTCTTGAATCTATCAGGCGAAAATTTTTATAGATTATTACAGCTTTATAATTTGCAGACTTGGCCGGAACATTTTTAATAATTGCCCAGTCAACACGAAAATTTTTACACTCTTTCATGAAAGATATATTTTTTTGCGTAAAAGTCAACTTCTCTGCATAAATGTTCACGAGAATATATTTAATTTTTGCCTGACACATGAAATAATTATATAAAATTTTTGCATATTATAAATTAGGAGGAATTAGGCGTGATTGTCTCAAAATTTGGAGGAAGTATAATAGCTGACACTGGAAAATTAGCGCGGGCAATGGACATATTAAAATCTAATCCCGAACGACGTTATATTATAGCCTCTGCACCAGGTCAAAATCCTAATGCTGCAGGAATCACTAATTTATTATTCATGTGCCATTCAAGTTTTAGCAAACGAGAAAATTATAATATTTTATTGGCGAAAATTTCAGAGATTTATAATAACATAATTAACTCTTTAGGCGTAAAATTTGATTTAGACTCAGAAATTGACGAGTTGAGAAAAAATTTAATTTCGGGCAAATCAGGCGATTATATAGGCAGTCGCGGCGAATACATAACGGGACGAATTCTAGCAAAATTTCTCGGCTGGGAGTTCGTTGACGCGTCGGAATTAATTTTCTTTCATGAAGATGGGACTCTCGATAAAGGAAAAACTTTCACGACTGCAAGAAATAGGCTTCAATCACTAGAACACGCAGTAATACCCAGTTTTTATGGCATAATGCCGGACGGAAATATAAAAACTTTTCAACGTGGAGACGGGGACTCATCGGGCGCAATAGTTGCGAGTGCCGTTAATGCTGATTTATTTGAGAAATGGAGCAGTGATATAAAAACTTACAGCGCAGATCCCGCAATAGTTCCAAATCCTGAGACAATCAAAAATATAACTTATGACGAGGCTGTAGAATTAAATTATTCCGGCATAAATATAATTAAAGACAGCGTTATATTCATGTTGAAGGAGTCTGGAATCCCCCTAAAAATTTGCTGTATTGAAGATGAAGACGACGGGAATAATGGCATGTTAATAAGTTCGCAATTACCCGGAAATATTTCGCGAAATATAGCAGTGTGCATAACAGGACGCAGAAATTTTGATGTGATTCACCTTGAGAAATACGGACTCAATCAAGAATACGGATTCGGGGCTAAATTATTCGGGCTGTTCACAAATTATCATATTCCCTGTGAGCATTGTTTATCGGGAATCTATAAAATGTCGTTCGTAATAAAAAATATGATGTTCAACTTGCACTATAAAGAAATTATTGACGACATTAAACGCGAAATGGAGCCGGACTCTATAACTGTCGAGAAAAATTTATCGTTGATTGCTGTAATCGGTCAGGAAATGGGAACGGTTAAAGGCATGTTCGAAAAAGTTTTCTCGGCACTTGCAAACGCTCAAATTAAAGTCAAAATGATAGATCAAGGCTCGGACGATTTGAATATAATTCTGGGAGTCTCTGATTCAGATTACGAGAACGCGATAAAAGCTCTATATCAAAATCTCATAGTGAAGGGGGATTAAATATTATTCTTTATTGCAAGTCTTGATAAATTATTACTTGATAAATAATGAAAATATATTATTGTTTTTCCTGAATAAATTAGTCTACAATATAGCAAAATATTAAATCAGGAGGAAAAATTTTTATGTCAAATAAATTAACGTGAGCCGAATACATAAATGCACGTGCTGCAGTCCTGCCGCGTTAATCATGACATAGAGATAAATTCTTAAAACTTTTCCATTTCTCTATAAATCTTTCAATTATTCCGGCAGTCAATATAAATAAATCTTGTGTAGAAGTCTAAAGCGTTTATTTGCGCTTGGATTAATTTTATAAAGGAGTGATTCTTTATGCGTAAATTTTTAGGTGTACTTCTCGTTATTGCAGTTGTGTTATCATGTTCGGCTGCATTCGCTGAGTACAAAGGCAAAGTAACATTTAATGTCTCATTGAGGGACGCGGAGAAATCTTCAAAGGCTGAATTATGGCTTCCATATCCGTTATCAGACGCAAATCAGACAATTACTGATGTTGATATTGAGTCAAACGGCGCAAAAGTCGGAGTCGAGAGCGATCCAAAGGCCGGCGGGGTTTATCTTCACGCAGTATGGACAAAACCGGGCAAAACCCCAAAACTTACTATGAGCTTTAATATTGACTCGCATTACAAGAAAAATAATGACCTCAAAGAAACTAAAGACGCATTCCCCCCCGAAGTCATGAAATATTTACAGGCGACTCCGTCATTGCCGATCGATAAGGGATTTTGTGCAGAAGCAAGCATGGAATTTATTAACAAGAAATCAATACTTGAGAAAGCACAGGGGATTTATCGCTGGGTACTTGAAAATACTTTCAGGGATGAGGACGTAAAAGAAGGCTGCGGGCTTGGTCTTCCCATTCGTACAATTTCAGAGAAAAAGGGCGGCGGTAAGTGTGCAGATATTAGCGCGGTATTTGTTGCACTTGCTAGAGCGTCGGGAATTCCCACAAGAGACGTTTACGGATTGAGAGTAGATCCGGCAAAATCAGGCGAAATCACCGGTAATTATCATTGCTGGACAGAGTTTTATTTGCCCGGTACAGGCTGGGTAATGGCTGACCCTGCAGATGTCCGCAAAAAAATGCTCAATGAAAAAATTGAGAAAGTTGACGACGCTAAAAAATGGGTTGATTTCTTCTGGGCCGGTGATGATTTATTGAGAATCGCATTAAACCGTGATACACGCGAGACAGTTTTAAGCGAGGCTACAGAGAAGACTCCATTAACATATTTCATGTATCCATATGCAGAAATTGACGGGAAGGCTGTAGACTGGTTCAGCCCGAAAACTTTTGAGTTCAATGTAAAATTTGAGCTTAAATAATTAGCTTGTTATGCCCTGTCTTATATAAATATTATGAGGCGGGGCGTTTTTTATGACATGAAATTATCAGGCAAAATATTAATTATTTCGGGATTTGTTATCGCTATATTACTATATTTTATTATTCCCGAGTATAAAAATTTTATGGACATGACATTTAGGGCGTTTGCTTCCGGAGATTTCGAGAAAATGCGCGATTTTGTTGCAAATTACGGGGCATATGCTGCTGTAGTGTCATTCTTATTAATGATTTTGCAGTCAATTGCGGCTCCCTTACCTGCGTTTATAATAACTCTGGCAAATGCGAATCTTTTCGGCTGGGTTCGAGGTTCGATTCTTTCATGGTCTAGCGCGATGGCTGGGGCGGCGATATGCTTTCATATTGCTAGGATATTAGGGCGTGAGACAGCAGAGAGATTCACAAGTAAAGCGGGCTTAAATTCAATCGATAAATTTTTTGAGCGTTATGGGACTCACAGTATATTAATAGCTCGTTTACTGCCGTTTATCTCGTTTGATTTAGTGAGTTATGCGGCCGGATTGACTTCAATAAAATTTTTGCCGTTCTTTATAGCGACAGGACTCGGACAATTGCCGGCTACTATTATATATTCATATGTCGGAGGAATGCTCACGGGCGGGGCTAAGTTGTTAATGACTGGGCTGTTAATATTATTTGCTCTGTCAGCTCTAATAATTTTATTGCGGAAAATGTACACGGAGAGTCGCAATAAATGAGAAAATTTCTTAAACCTGCAATATTTATAATGATACTCGCTGTGATGTTATTATTAAGTCATTATTATAATTTGTCCGGAGAATTTATTAACTCAATTCCGCGAATTCGTGAACTCGTTAATAATAATAAATTTTTAAGCATGATTATATATATTCTTGCGGCTTCTTTAGGCTGTGTAATTCTTGCTTTACCCGGGGCGGCGTTTGCAGTTGCTGCGGGATTATTATTTGAGCCATTCACGGGGACTGTGTTATGTTTAGTAGCTGCGACTCTGGGTGCTGTGCTGGCTTTCTTGGCCGGGCGGTATTTTTTGCGGGATTATGTAAGGCCTATGCTTGAGAAAAATTTGACTCTCAAAAAATTTTTATTCGATGATCCTGAATATAATATTATTATTTTATTGATGATTACAAGATTAGTGCCGTTATTCCCGTATAATTTGCAGAATTTTGCGTACGGTCTGACTGATATAAAGATTTTGCCGTATACTCTTTACACGTTTATATTCATGACACCCGGGGCGGCTGTCTTCACACTGGGAGCTGCGGGAGTAAGTGACTCAGAACGAGGCAAATTATATTTATTAATGGCCGGGACAATCGCAATAATTTTATTGATAGCATGTTATGTTTTGCGAAAGAAATTTATCAAGTCTCATTAATGGCGGGGCAAAATTTTTTATCGTTATGCATCAGTGATTATGATAAATATTTAGTGAGTTCTCGGCATTCTGATATTATGAGGCAGAACGGGGGCAAAAAATTTATATTATTAAATCGAGTTTGTGATATTCGCAAAAATTTATAGTGATAAGTTCGCAGTAATATAATTTTTACGGGCTATCATGTGAAAAGCTATATATTTTGTAGTAGGTTAGCGGCACTTGCGAAAATCATAGTGTTATGAAAATTTTATCGAGCTATATAATTTAGGAGGTATTTATTTATCATGAAAAAATTTTTATTAGTCATTGCAATATTAAGCGCGTTATGTTCCCTTGCATTCGCTGAAGAGTTAATTATTAACAAGGACAAGGGCGAAATTATTATACCTGCTGAAGTCAACGGCAAATATTTAGTAAGTCCCACTAAGCACGCTCTATCTTTCTATAAGGGCGGAAACGGGGAGAAGTCCATAATGCGGGCTCTTGTAAGCGAGATAGATTATTATAATGCTTTAACGGAACTCGGTGCAAAACCGGGCAATAATATCAAGCCTGAAGATATGAAAGCAAAATCAAGCGCAGAAGGCAAATCAACAGAGGGCGATAAAATTTCAGTATTCTTGACGTGGGAAGGCTCAAACGGTGAAATCCCATTAGATGACGCTATAGAGACTCATACACCGGACGGGCAGACAAGAAAGTTAGATTTAAGATTCACTGGTAATTTAGAATTTGCGCAGAAATTTCACCCGGGCTGCTTTATATGTCTTGACTCATGCGCGGCAGGTATAACAACAAATGCTGCTTGGCCTACAGGAGCTATGAATAATAAAGAAGTCAGCTTTAAGGGTAACGCAAAAACTCTCCCGCCCGACGGAACTAAAGTCAATGTTATAGTGAGGCTCGTTAAATAAAATGTTGTCGCGTCTGTATAATTCTTTCTTGCTTAGTATGTTAATCAGCGTGATATTATTCAAATCCGAGTGGCTGGAAATGCGCGTTAATTTAGGCTGGGTATTTTTCGGGCTCGTTATAGTGCTTTTCTTGTTGATGGGAGCATTAAAATTTTTCTCAAGTTTCGCGGCTTCTCTGATTATATTAATAATTTCATGTTCGGGAATATTTTTATTAACAGGCCAAGAAGGAATCTCAATAATTCCTGCGTCAATAATTCGCGAGGGCATAGGGCAGACTCATATAAAATTTAACACGATAAATTATGCCTTACTTGCGATAATATTTGCTGGCTTAATATTAACGTTTATATTTAGCAGGCGGCATGAACACTAGACGCGTTATATTTGCGGGTGAGTATTTATCATGAATGCTAGAAACTTTTTAGACGCGTCAATAAATTCGGGTTATATACTCGTGAGTATTTATTTATGTGTTTACAAGTTAGGAAGTATTATAAACATGAACACTAGAAAATTTTTAGGCGCGTTTACGAGTTATTTTTGCTGGGCTATATCAAGAAATCGCTATGAACACTAGAAAATTTTTATTTAATATGGCCGTGAAGATCGATCAATTTTTTGCGGCCAGTAAATTTTTAAGACGTGCTAAGAAATCAGGCAATATTATATTTATGCCCGGTTGCAGCTTAAGAGGTTATAATCCTGAATATATTTTCATGACTCGTGATTATTTGCGGGAGAAATTAGGCGATTGCGGGATAATTACTGCTTGCTGCTCCAAACCGTTAAAATTAATAGGCGACTCGAAAACTTTTCAGCTAAGAATCAAGAATCTTATAACTGAACTCGATAACATGAACGCAAAAATTTTAATAACAGCCTGCCAAAATTGCTATAATGTCATGAAATTATATGACTCTAACAGGAAAATTTTATCTCTATGGCCTTTAATGCAAAAATTTGGCTTGTCTGAATCACTCAAGAATAAATATTCAGGTCTTGAAGCAAGTATACAGGACTCATGCGTTAGTAATCATGAAATTATTAAGAGTGTCCGCGAAATAGTAAAATTTTTAGGTGTAAATATTCACGAGTTCGAAAATATTAAATGTTGCGGAGGAGTCAAGACTTTAACTACCGGAAATATTAAATTATCGCGTGAATACATGAGGCAGCGTGCGTCCGAGTCACCCTGTAATGTGATAATATCTTATTGCGCGTCATGCCGTTCAGCTATGAGTCTTGATAATAAATATAAGAGTATTCATTTACTTGATTTAATTTTCGGGAATGGCGAGCCTTTGAACTCAAAGAATAATTTATTGAATCGCCTTATAACAGCACAAAGATTATCGCGAGAAATATAATTTTGTAAAGGAGTTAAAAATTTTATGGGAATGTATTATAAATCTGAAGACTTAGAGAAATTTGCGGCTATGGGAGAATTTGCGCCCGATTTATGGGAAAAATTTATGGCTTATTACGGCTCAGTCTTTGAGTCAGGTGCATTGACTAAACGCGAGAAGGCATTAATTGCGCTTGCTGTTGCTCATGCCGTGCAGTGTCCGTATTGTATTGACGCTTATACACAAAGTTGTCTCGAAAACGGAGCGAATGAAGAACAGATGACGGAGGCCGTGCATGTTGCTTGTGCTATAAGGGGCGGGGCTTCTCTCGTTCACGGTGTCCAAATGAAAAATTTAGTGAAGGAGTTATCATTTTGACGGAAATAATAAAGCCTGAAATAAAATCTTTTGAAAGCATGATAGATAATGTTAATCCCGATTATAAATTTACTCATGAAAAATTACGCGTCATTCAAGTAAATATCGGGAAATTATGCAATCTTTCTTGTAAACATTGTCATGTGAACGCCGGGCCGAATCGCACTGAAATAATGACTCGTGAGACTATGCAGCATATTTTAAGACTACTGCCAAATTTTGAGACTCTTGACATCACAGGTGGCGCGCCTGAAATGAATAAAAATTTTTGCTGGCTCGTTGATGAGGCTGTAAAAACGGGAATTCATGTAATAGTCAGAAGCAATCTTGTTATCTTACATGAGAAAGAATATATTAACATTCCCGAATTCTTAGCAGATAGACACGTTGAAATCGCAGCGTCACTGCCTTATTATTCAGAAAATGACTGCGATAAACAAAGAGGTTCGGGAACGTTCAAAGCAATTATATCAATGCTCAAAAAATTAAATTCACTGGGCTACGGAATTGACAATAAATTAATTTTGAATCTCGTCTATAATCCCGGCGGTGCTTTCTTGCCTCCCAGTCAAAGCGAGTTAGAGCAGCAATATAAATCGCGTTTAATGTCAGATTATGGAATTAGATTTAATAATTTATTTGCGATTACTAATAATCCCATCGGACGATTTGAAAATTTCTTGAGACGAACGAATAATTATGATAGATACATGAAAAAATTATATGACTCGTTTAACCCTGCCGCGCTTGAAAATATGATGTGCAGATCTCAAATTTCTGTAGGCTGGGACGGGCAATTATACGACTGCGATTTTAATCAAGTCTTAAATCTCAAAATTGACGGCGTTAATAATATCTGCGAGCTTTACGAGATCCATAAACGTAAAATAAAATTTGCTGATCATTGTTACGCATGCACAGCCGGGAGCGGTTCGAGCTGCGGAGGCACTACGGCATGAAATATATTTTTGTGAATAGTCAGGTGTAATATTATAAATATGAAGGTCTCTATAATAATCCCTGTTCTTAATGAGGCAGCCAGAATCGAGAAATTAATAAATTTGCTTGAGAATCTTGACGGCGACAAAGAAATAATTATCTCAGACGGAGGCAGCACTGACGGGACATTACAGAAAATAAAAAATTTTTGCGGAGTAACTCTTATAAATTCTCAATCGGGGCGGGCTTCACAAATGAACGAGGGCGCAAAATTTTCAACGGGCGATATTTTATGGTTCTTACACGCTGACTCGATTCCTGCAGATTCAAGCATTCAAGATATAATACGAGCTATAGAAGACGGCTTTATCGGGGGATTCTTTAAGTTATATTTTTATGATTCACACGATAAATTTATGAATTTCATAGCAAGGACTTCACATATAAGGGGCAAAAATTTTTGTTTGATTTTCGGGGATCAGGGCTTATTCTTGAGGCGTGATATTTTTATGAGTCTTGGAGGCTTTGCAGATATTGCTTTAATGGAAGACTGGGAATTATCGCGGCGATTAAAAAATTTTCATAAAGGGGGCTGTATCTGCGCACTTGACAGCAAAATCGGCACTTCAGCACGGCGATATATAAATAACGGGCAAATTAGAACTTGGCTCAAAATGAACGTAATAAAATTTTTGTACATAATCGGAGTCTCGACAAAATTTTTGAGGTTGTTATATGACAGCAGAAAATAAGCAGGCTATTATAATTTTTTCAAGACTTCCCATAGGCAGCGAAACAAAAACGAGACTCGCAAGTTTACTTAATGAACAACAGCGCGAAATTTTACACGTTGCAATGTGGGCTGATATTTTCTCGGAAGTTATGAATTTAAGCGGTAAAATAAATATATTTCTTTACTGGACTGGGAGCGGCGATATAAATAATTATAAAAAATTTATTCCTGAAAATTTTATCTTGAGACAGCAAACGGGCGGCAATCTCGGCGAAAAAATGAATAATGCCATGCGAGAAATTTTTTATACTGGCTATAATCGTGTAGTATTAATCGGCTCTGATATTCCTTCAGTGAGACATGAAAATATAGAACGTGCATTTGACTCGTTAAATCATAGCGATGTAGTAATCGGCCCTTCAGAAGACGGCGGATATTGGCTTATAGGCATGAAAAAATTTATTTCTGACGCGTTTAATATATCAAGATACGGCGATTCAAGCGTGTTAGATTCTACAATCATGAAATTAAATGATTCGGGAATAATATATAATTTAGTTGATACTTTGCAGGATTTAGACACTCCGGATGATATAAAAATTTTCATGAGTCAAGCTGATAATCAAGACAGAAAGACATATAAATATTTAGAGTTCATACTAAAAAATTAGGATTATCGCGATAAATTTTTTGCAGGAGTTTCACGAAATTATAAACGCTTTCTCTCTGTTCGCTCGCATGAGTACATAGAACGCACTTGACAGTCTCAGGGCAGTTAAACGGGATCCAAGCGAATTCGTTATAATGATCGTTAAGAAATCCCGGCGCGAGGCATATTCCCTTGTGAGTCGCTATATTAGTTAATGTCGTGTCATAATCATTGCTGTTAAAATACGGAATATTGAGCGCGTTAATAATTCTCTGCTGTACTGCCTTAAGTTCAGGAGGTGAACCGCCCCCGACCATTAGAGTGCGATTCTTGAGGTCGTCAAGATTTATGATTTTTTTCTGTGCTAATGGGTCAGATTTTTGCGTTATTAGATAAATCCTGCTCTCGAAAATCGGGTGTAAATTTATATCGGGAATTCTTTTAACGTCGACTTCCATAGAGAATAAAATATCTTCTTCACCCTTCAGAAATGATGACAAATCGAATAATGGCCAGAAATGAGGCGTTATAAATATAGACTCGTTTTCGCGCTCAAAAATTTCAATGGCTTGAGGCAAAAAATATAGTGCTGATCTTGTCGGGAGTCCTATTGATATATTTGTCTGATAGTGTGAGCTGAAATTTTGCCCCTGTTCGATTGCTCGTTTAAGTTCATTGCGTATATTGCGGAGTGTCGTGCAAAATTGTTCGCCCGCTGGTGTAAGCACTGCCCCTCTTGCTGAACGTTCAAATAAAGTAAATCCTATTTCGTCCTCAAGTAATTTAATTTGATACGTCAATGCAGGCTGCGAAATAAATAAATTCTCGGCGGCTCTGTTGAAATTCTTAGTATGTGCGATTTCTAAGACAAAATCTATTTGCTTTGTATTCATGATTAATAATTAATAAAAAATTTTTATTTGCTATCAAACTTTTCTATTTGAATATTATATCACTCGGCTTTAAAATTTAATCGTTCACAAAAAATTTAAATATTTAATATAAGGGAGATAAAATTTTTCATGAAATATGTAAAACTAGGTAACAGCGGCGTTGATGTCTCAAGAATTTGTCTCGGCATGATGAGTTTCGGCAAGCCCGGCTCAGAAAACGGCGTATTTCCGTGGGCTATGGAATTCGAGGACGCAAAACCTTTATTCAAGAAAGCAATAGAACTCGGAATAAATTTTTTTGACACTGCTAATGTTTATCAATTAGGGAGCAGCGAAGAAATTACCGGAAAATTAATCCGCGAATTCAATTTAAACCGTGATGAAATTGTTGTAGCAACTAAGGTAAATTTTGACATGCGGGCAGGCAGACCGAACGGGGGCGGCTCTTCACGTAAAAATATTTTGAGCGAAATCGATCACAGTTTAAAACGTTTAGGGCTTGATTACGTTGATTTATACCAGATTCACAGGCTTGACCCTTTCACTCCTATGGAAGAAATTATGGAAGCATTGCACGATGTCGTAAAAAGCGGGAAGGCTCGTTATATTGGAGCTTGCACGATGGACGCTTGGCAGTTCGAGAGATTGCAGAATATCGCTGAGCGTCATGGCTGGACAAAATTTATTACTATGCAGAATCAATATAATTTAATTTATCGCGAGGAAGAACACGAAATGATGCCTTTATGTCTTGACCGCAAAGTCGGTGTGAATCCTTGGAGTCCTTTAGCTGGAGGGCGTTGCGCTCATTCATGGGGGACTCAGACAGCACGCACGAAAATTGACGCAGTATCTCCGGCAGTCTGGACGGAAAAAACAGCCGAACAAGATAAAAAAAGTTGTCGACAATCTTGAGAAAATCGCAAAAGAGAACGGCCGGACTATGGCACAAGAAGCACTTGCCTGGATGTTGAGTAAGCCGTTTATCTGCTCCCCTGTTGTAGGAACTACCAGCGTTAAACACGTCGAAGAAGCGGCCTCAGCAGTTGATATAATATTAAGTGATGACGAGATTTCAGCACTTGAATCGCCGTATGTAGCTCACACTAAACAGCACGCATTTTAAAGAAAGGAATATTTTAATGACGGGGAAAATTTTTATTGCGCTTGTTATGATTCTAGCTTTATCGATTCCGGCAAATTCTGCAGAGACTCAAAAAGTTAAGTATATTGAAGCTCCTGATTTTCCGGGACAAATTTATTTATATGACAATCCCAGCGAGCAGGATATAAATTTTGAACAATGGTACGAGATCGAGGGGCGCGGGCAATTTGTGAGAAATGTTAAAGTCCCTGCTTTGATTCCATATTTGCCGGATCCTGAAAAGTCAAACGGTGCAGCTATAATTATCGCTCCCGGGGGTGCGTTCTTACATCATACTTTCGGCAGCGGGGGTTATGAGGCCGCAGAATATTTCAGAAGTCAGGGCTTTGCGACGTTCATATTAAAGTATCGCGTTGAAATCACACCCCGTGAAGAGTCAGATTATCAGGCATATGTCGCTGAAAAAATGGCCGGTTATATTGCTGGAGGTCTAAGCAGGAATTATGCGCCTGCTACACCTGATTACGCGTTTGAAGATATTAATAAATCCGTGAAATTATTGCGTGAGAGAGCGAAAGAATTTAATATCAAGCCTAACAAAATAGGAATCGTAGAATTTTCTGCGGGTGCTTTGATGGCCGTCTACAATGCAGAGAGCGCGCCGAGTGATTCAAAAGCTGATTTTATCGCCTCAATTTACGGTCAATTAGTAATGCGTGATATGCCCGAAAAATTGCCCCCGATGTTCGTAGCTATGTCTTCAGATGATGAATTATCAGGCCAGAGCGGTTTTGAGATTATTCAGGCTTGGCAGAAAAGGGGAGTCGTTGAGCTTCATTTATATGGCAAGGGCGGGCATAATTTCGGAATGGGTCACGAACCTTTTACGAATTATTTATGGCCTGTAGAATTTCTTGCGTGGCTCAGAATGTTAGATATTATTGACTCACCTGCTAATAAGGCTGTAATCAAATTAAATAACGGTCTCGAAATGCCTCAGTTTGGGCTCGGTACTTATCGTTCAAGCGTAGAACAAGCTCATGATGCTGTATTAGCTGCGTTAAAGGCCGGTTATAGACACATTGACACGGCTCATGCTTACCAGAATGAACGCGGAGTCGGTGCTGCAATTCGCGAGTCAGGAATCCCCCGCAGTGAAATCTGGATAACCAGCAAATTATGGCCGACTGATTATAATTCCGGAAATGTTGCGGACTCGATTAATAAAATGCTTGATAGACTCGGAACTGATTATATAGATTTATTATATCTTCATCAGGCAGTGGGCGATTACATGGCAGGCTGGCGAGGTCTTGAAGAGGCCGTGAAAAATGGCAAAGTCCGCGCTATAGGATTATCAAATTTTGACGTGAAGCCCGAATTATTTGACGATGTATTAAATAAAGCAGAAATTAAGCCCGCAATAGTTCAAATTGAGTTACACCCCTATGCACAGAGAAAAGAATTTCGCGGGAAGTGCGCAAAAAATAATATTGCAATTGAAGGCTGGTATCCACTGGGAGGCACTCACGGCGGGAATAATATTTTATTCGCAGACCCCGTAATTCTTGAGATTGCAGGACGATATGGCAAGACACCGGCTGAAATAATTTTACGCTGGCACGTTCAAGAAGGTTTCTCGACAATTCCCGGCTCAAGAAATCCGGCGCATATAAAGCAAAATATTTCGGTTTATGGATTCACTCTTTCAGAGTCAGACATGAATAAAATCCGCGCTCTTGACTCAGAAAAAAGATTCTTCACGTCAACATGGGAAGAGATTCAACGCTTTAACGACTGGAAGCCTGAAGATTAATTTTATTGAATGCATGAATAAATCGCTAAAATAATTTCTCGGCTTGATTGTTATTTTTTCCGGGAGTGAAGATTTTCACATTTACAACTGCGCTCCGGCCTTCTGAGTCAGCAGCACTGATTATGTGTTCTCCGTCGGGTACGTCATGGAAAAATGTAGAATCAGGCAATGACGTGCCTATATACTTCCCGTCTAAGTACCACCAGACTCGTTTTTTTGCGCCTTCTGTCTTCATTGGAATTTTGCGCTCAATGTCAAAAGGTGCTATATAATACGACGCTCCCGGAATGGGTGAAATTATGCTTAAATCAGCATGTTTCTTGATAATATTTTTCGCCGGGCTGAACTCTGCGGGCATACTTGCGACTGATTGACCGGATTTTATTGCGTGCATATCACAAGGGAGAGTCTTTGTTACGCCTTTAATAAACCATTCAAATTTTTTGACTGGACATAAAGCCGTCGGGGGTTTACCTGAAAGCGAGCATACTTCCTGCAAATATAAATCATCGGGCTTGTCGTACCATGTTGATTTAGGTGAGACAACGCGCAAAATTTTTACAGCAACAGGAGCAGACGCTCTAGCACCTACGAGTCTCTCCCAGTAAGTGCCGTCGGGATTCCCTGCCCATACTACAACCGTATAATCAGGAGTCCAAGCCGCCGCCCATGCGTCCCGGAGTCCGTAAGATGTCCCAGTTTTTAACGCGACCCTCCATTGTCGGCCAAGTGTACCGCGCGCAAATAATGATAATTCGCCCTTATGAGTCAAAATATCACTTACAAGCCAGCAGCCCGCCTCGCTCGCAATTCTTTCACTTGTTTGTGCTGAGTCCTGCAAAAATTTTAATTGCCTGTGAATTCCCAGTGACGCAATAGAAGTAAAAGCCTCTAACTCTTCTAATAAAGTTACATCACATCCGCCGAGAATTAACGAGTCCCCGTAATAATAAGCAGATTGAGACAAATGACTCAAGCCGGCCGAACGCATTAAAGCAAGAACATTATCAGACCCGGCAGCGCGTAAAACTCTAGCAGCAGGAGCATTTAACGATTCAGACAAAGCAGCCCGCGCAGTAACTGCCCCGTGATACTGTAAATCAAAATTTCTAGGTGCCCGGCCGGAAAATGCCATAGAAGTATCAGCTAATAAAGTCGACGGCGATAAAATACCCTGCTCAATTGCTGATAAATACGCAAAAGGTTTCAGAGTCGACCCCGGCGAACGTGGAGCACGCCCGCAATCAACCCATGAGGCCGAGTCAGCATTGTAATTAAATCTCGCATTACCTACCCATGCTACAAGAGACGCGCTTTTATTCTCGACGATTCCAGCAGCAAGCGTTATATTAATCGGAAAATTATTTAATGACTGCCGCAAAATTGACTCTAGTTTTGTCTGAATCTCAAGATTTAAACTTGTATTAAATTTTTTAGGGACTCCCGGATTCTGCGATAATATTATCTCTGAGAAGTGCCACGCCCTAGAAGGTAATTCAAACTTTCTGCGGGGTAATTCTTCAAGTTTCGCGCGTCTTGCCTCGTCATGAGTAAAAACTTTTTTGCGTTCCATGAGATTAATAATTTCGTCGCGTCTCTTTCTTGCTGCACTTGGCCTCGTGTCAGGTCTATAGAGAGTCGGCCCCTTAAGCATTCCGATTAATAAACACGCTTCACCGGGTGAAATTTGTGATGCAGATTTGCCGAAATATATCAAGCTCGCCGCCTGAACTCCCCGAATATTCCCGCCGAATGGAGCAAGATTCAAGTAACATTCTAAAATTTTTTGTTTGGATAATTCGCGCTCTATCTTCATTGCCATAATGAATTCTCGAATCTTTGTTAGCGGAGTTCTTTTCCTGCCTTCACGTTCAGAAATAGCGAGCCTTATTACTTGACTCGTTATAGTTGACGCTCCTGACACGATATGACCCCGCGTAATATCCTGATAAATTGCCCGTAATAAAGCAAGAAAATCTATTCCAACGTGATTATAAAATCTCCCGTCTTCAGCATTAACAGCCACTAAGGGCAGCCATTTGCCCATTTCATTTAGGGGAATCGTAATTTGCCATTCAGACGCTGGCGATAATCTCACGTGAAATAATTTATCGTTTACGTCATGAAATGCAGGCGACGCAAAAATTGTTGTAACTCTCTCAGGGTTCACGTCAATATTTACCCATAAGAGAATAAAACTTGAAATCAGCGCAATTATTACGAGCAATAAAAATTTTTTCATGTCTTAAGCTGCCGGCTTCTTGCTTTTATCAAGTGAAAGAATCTCAAGTGTATAGCCTGCTACGTTATTGCTATGATCGCCGATTCTTTCGAGATTGCTTAATAGTGTAATGAAGTTTACGCCCTTTTCCGGGTCACACTCCCCGCGGTTGAGTCGTTCGATATGATTTTTGCGGTATTCGCGTTCCTGCTCGTCGATTCGTTTCTCGTACTCATAAATAACTTTCCATGCTTTAGACGCGCTTTCTTCGCCTATTGAGTCAAGTGATGTAGTTATTGCAAGAGTTGTCGTGTCGTACATGTCGCGAAATTCGTTAATGGCCTCTTCTGATAAATAATTGTCCATATAATCGCAGCGTTCTATTAAATTTTCTGCTCGGTCGCCTATTCTCTCAAGGTCAAGAGACGCATTTACATAGCAGCCCAGAACGGTCGACACTTCATCGGAGACTCCCCTTTGCCATATTTCAGACGCATATGACGATATAGCACGAGTTAATTTGTTTACGCTTTCCTCGTAACTGTCAAATTTTTTGCGGCGGTCATCAAGTTTTGTAGCGTCAAAATCAAAGAATGCCTCACGAATCAACTTAAACATTTTTTCAATAATTTCTCCCATGTGTAATAACTCATCTTTAACGGCAGTAACTGCGCTTGCTGACGAGATATTTATTAGAGTCGGGTCAAGATACATAATATCTTCGGGCTTGTCTTCAGGTCTTAAGGGAATAAGAGCAGTTATTAATTTTGCGAGTAATTTCACGAACGGGAAGAATATAATCGTGTTGAGTACGTTAAAAATTGTGTGAGCATTTGCAATTTGTCGCGATATATCCGGAGAACTCCATAATATAATTTGCTTGTAAACCGGCACAGCAAGTAAAAATATAATGCTCCCTATCAAGTTAAATAGCACGTGAGCCATTGCCGCTTGTTTTGCCGGGCGGGTCGCATTAAGTGAGACTACTACAGCCGTTAAAGTTGTGCCTAAATTATCGCCTAAAATTATGGGAATTGCCGCATCAAGTGTAATTAATCCCTGAGACGCTAGAGCCATTGTTAAACCGATTGTAGCTGCGCTTGACTGTATTAGAATCGTGAGAATCATTCCCGCAATTACTCCGGTTATAGGATTCGTGCCGAGCATTAATAACACGTCTTTATACTGGGCTATTATATGCGTTGTTGCTGATATTGTCTTCATTCCCGTGAAGAGAAGGCCAAGCCCTACGACTCCATTTGCGAAATATGAAAGTCTCTTAGTTTTGCTGCACATTGAGAGAACTACACCAATTGCAATTAATGGCAGTGCAAAGGCTTCAATTTTGAATGCTATGATCTGGGCTGTTACAGTTGTACCGATGTTAGCTCCCATTATAATGCCGATTGCTTGAGTGAGATTTAACAGTCCTGTATTAACAAAACTTACTGTCATTACTGTAGTGCCTGTGCTTGACTGAATTAGAACTGTAACGAGGATTCCCACGAAAATCCCGCGTAAAGGTGTCTTTGTGAGAGTTCCTATTAACTGACGCATTTTGTCGCCCGCTATAAATTGCAGAGCCTCGCTCATGAGTCTTATTCCGTAAAGAAATAATGCGACTCCGCCGGCAATATTAAAAAATGTCTGTATATCCACGTTGCAAATTTCCTCCTGATTATAAAATATTTAATAAATTTCTTGCATTAAGTATAGCAGATTGATAATAATTCATTCTTGATATTGTTATAAGCGCGATTATTTTTGCGTAATCTATGATAATATTTCACAATATAATCATGAAAAAATAGGTGTATTGAATGAATCAAAATTTAAATCTCAAGACAGAACTGGAAGAACTGCACGCGCTAATTACTGCAATGCAGGACAGCCTTTGACATCCCCGAACTTGAAAGACGCTCCCGTGAACTCACGCAAATAACTTCAGATCCCGCTTTCTGGAACTCAGAGGGCAGCAGCGAGACTCTTAAGGAACTCTCACAAATAAATTCTCGGCTTGATAATATGACTCATATAAAATCAGAATATGATGATTTAGTTGCGCTCGAAGAAATTTTATTAGAGACTCAAGATAACGAATTAGAGTCAGAATTCACGCAAAGAGCCTCGAACTTGAGAAATGAACTCGAACGCCAAAGCCTATTATTATTATTAAACGAGCAATATGACTCGTCAAATGCAATATTAGTAATTCATGCGGGATCGGGCGGGCTTGACTCTCAAGACTGGGCGGGAATGTTAATGAGAATGTATTTACGTTACTGCGAGCGCGAGGGATTCAAGACAAACATAATCGAGGCAACAACGGACGAGGGCGAGGGCATTAAAAGCGCGGCGATTTTAGTAGAAGGCGATTATTCATATGGATTTCTCAAAGCAGAAAAGGGAGTTCATAGACTCGTAAGGATTTCGCCGTTTGACTCAGCTCACAGGAGACACACGAGTTTTGCGGCTGTTCTTGTCTCACCTGAAATCAGCGACGACGTAAATATTGATATAAAGCCTGAAGATTTAAAGATTGACACATTCAGAGCGAGCGGCGCAGGGGGTCAATACGTGAACAGGACGGACTCGGCAGTGCGAATTACTCATATACCGTCGGGAATAGTCGTAACCTGTCAGAATGAACGCTCCCAGCACATGAATAGACAAGTAGCAATGCATGTTTTACGCAGCAGATTATACGAACTGGCTAATCAAGAAAGACAGGAAGAAATTGACTCAGTAATCGGCGACAAGAAAGAAGCAGCATGGGGCAGTCAAATACGCAGCTATGTTTTACACCCTTATACGCTCGTTAAAGATCACCGGACTAATTACGAACGAGGCAACGTGCAGGCAGTACTCGACGGCGATATAAATGATTTCATTATGGAATATTTGAGACAGCGCGCAAAAGAGGTCAGGCCTAATGCGTAAAATTTTTATTGCTGTATTAATTATGATAACTTGTGAGAGTTCGCAGGCTTTTACTCCTGAACAGCCAATCATGAAATTAAATCAAGTAAGACCCGGAATGACCGGCCGCGCTTTAACAGTCTTAAGAGGAATCACTCCCGAAAAAATCCCCGTCAAGATAATCAGCATAATTCCTAAAACGCCGAATCATAACGAGATATTAATAAAATTTTTAGGAGGCTATAAACTTGCTAAGGGTATGAGCGGCTCACCTGTATATATTCGCGGGAGAATTGCCGGAGCAGTCCGCAGCGGGTGGGAAGATTCAGATCAGACTCTAGCGGCAGTTACTCCGATTGAAGAAATGTGCGCTATACTTGACGATAATTTGAATCATGATAAAAATTTTTTAGCGGGCGACTTGATTTTATCGGGAATGAGTAAAAATTTTTTGCTTGAGAAATTTGCTGATTCACTTGGCCTGAATTTGACTCAGGGAATTTCGCGGGCCTCACATAATATAAATATAGATAACTCGCGACTCAAGCCCGGCGACTCTGTATCTGTCTTGCTTGCATGGGGCGACGTTGATTTATCAGCATCAGGGACAATCACGGCGACATCGAAAACGGGCGAATTTATTGCGTTCGGTCATTCGTTTTTGAAGCGTGGCGGTGCGAATTATCCTGCGGCAAAGACTTTCATACATGAGACAGTAAATAGCTCGTCATTCCCATTTAAATTAACGACTCCACTATCAATTAACGGCACAATCACTCACGATAAAGAGTCGGGAATCGCTGGCAGATTTAATTATTTCGGGCATTCTATAGGGTGCGAGCTTGTATTTAACAATTTAGACACGGGCGAGTCAAGCAATTATAAATTTCGTGTTATAGCTGATGAGTTTCTGACTCCTTCACTGCTTAACGGGCTTTTTACGGGCTTGACAGAAGAGGCATGGGGTCGCAAAGGTCAGGGCACAATGTTAATAAATCTGCGGATCGACTCAAAAAATGTTAATAACGGCTGGACTCGTCAAGATATATTTTTCTCCGGTGAAAATGTTTTAGCTAAAGCATTTGAGCAGCCAGTAAAAATTATAGACGCTTTCATGACTCAGCCGTTTATAAATATTATGCCGGCCGGGTTTAGAATCACGGTAAATGCGACTCAATATCCGCGGGCCCTAATAATTGAAGACGTTGACGCACCTAAAAGCGCGAGGCCGGGCGACGATGTAGCAATATTAGTTACATTAAGGGAGTGGCGAAAAGATACATTCAGGCGTAAATTTATTTTGCGGATTCCTGAATCAGCTTCCGGAGTCTGTGAGGTCGTAGTAAGAGGCGGCAATACTCAGCCTATGAGTCAACTTGCTGTAGAATCTGGCTATAAATCTATAAATAGTCTTGCAAGAATGTTAGACGAGTTAAAGGCAATCGACTCAAATAATGAGCTGTTTATTGAGCTTAACACGGATAAACTCGGCGAGTCATTACGCAGTGCACTATCAGGCAAGAATAATTCTGATTTTTTGCCGGAGGAACAGGAATATTTAAGCGAGACCAAATCACGCCGAATCAAAGAAGGAACGTTAAAGATTTTGAGTTCAGAATATTTTATTGACGGCATGATGAAGCGCATTATACATATAGATAAATAATAAAGAAGTGAAGTGAGGCAATGAAAGCAAAATTTATTGTAATAGAAGGCATTGACGGGAGCGGGAAGAGTACTCAGGCCGAGAAAATAGCAAAATGGCTTGAGAATTTCACCGGACTCAAGACTACACGGACATTTGAGCCGGGGGGCTGTGAGACCTGCAAAAAATTGCGCGAGTTCATATTATCGAGCATAAATTATAATAGTTTCTCGGAATTGTTATTATTTCTTGCTGACAGAGCCGAACACGTGAATAAATTAATTTTGCCTGAACTAGAAAGCGGCCATAATGTAATTTGCGAGCGATATAATGACTCGACTCTTGCTTATCAATCGGGCGGGCATAATGAGAATCTTTCACGCGTAAAAAAAATAATAGCTGCCTGCGAATTCCCCGAACCTGATATAAAAATTTTACTCGATATTACACCGGAAATAGCTTTTAAACGAGTTCAGGAGCGCAAGAATCTCAATGATAAATTTGAGTCTGAAGGCTTAGAATTAATGACCCGAGTCGCAAAATTTTACAGGTCATGCAGTGATTTTATAGTGATTCATTGTGATAATCTTTCAGAAAATGAAGTTTTTAATGCGATAATTGCAGAATTGGAGGCTAGAATTTGAGTCCCATTCAGATAAAACGAGGGGGCGGGGGAGAGCCTGCACAGCCCAGAGTCGAATTTGGAAGCTCAAGCACAGGACATCACGCCGAACCGGCATCAAATATTTCTGCGTCAGGATTTTCTTTTGAGTCAGCAATGGAGGCCGCCGAACTTGAAGACTTGCTAGATCAGTTATATGAATTATCCGATAAATTATCAGTATTTCCGGGGGGTAGATTAATAGCTGAATACCGTTCAGTCCTGAATGAGTTATTAAAGCGTGCGACAAAGGGACTGCGAATCAAGCGCGACATGAGATGGCGGAAAACTGACCGCAAATTATACGTAACAATTGAACGCGCGGAACAGGCAATGGACGAATTAGAAGAGGCGTTCTTATACGAGGGGAATCGCACGAAGGCACTAGCTTTAATGGAGGAAATAAAAGGTTGTCTAATCTCGCTGTTAATGTAACATGGCAGAATATTTTAAACGAGTCAGATCCTCACTGCAGAGCCATAGCAGCCCCGGCCAAGTGGCATAATGAAATAATAGAGTCTCTTGCTGTGAAAATTTTAGGGAGTTATAAGCCTTCTCATCCTGATTTATTGATAATAGGCAATATTGACAAGGCCCCGAATATAGATTTATGCAGAAATTTAATAAATGATATAGCTTTGAAGCCTTTAGAGTCTCGAAAACGTTTAGGAGTAATAATGTGCGCTGACAAGTTATTATTACCTGCCGCAAATAGTTTATTGAAGCTCGCAGAAGAACCCCCCGAACACGCATATTTATTATTTTTGATGGAGGACTCGCGTTTTTTCCTGCCGACATTGAGGAGTCGCTCAAGATTTACCACTTTAGTATCACATGAAAAACTAGAGACTTCACCCGTGCCCCAGAATGACTCGGACTGGATAGAATGGCTTGCTAAGACACGAAATATAAATATTGATGATATTATAATCGATTTAGATAACTGGCTTAACTGGGCGGCAATTAATAATTATTATGAGCTGGCCGAACGTGTTGCATTCCTGAAGATTTTAGCTGACAAGAAAAATTTATCAGTTCCGCAGATTTGCGACGTTATAATATTAACACTAAGAGAGGAAAATAATTACTGTGAATGTATACTTGACGATCTTTGGTAAGCCTCGATATTTAGGACTTGCAAAGATAGATGACGGAAAAATTTTACATGATTTAGAAGAAAATAAATCGCGCTGGATAGTTATAAAGACTCCTCGTGGCTATGAAATGGGATTACCGGGCGGGAGGCTTTCACCTGAGCAGGAAGAAATGTATCAAGCGGACGCAGCTACGTTTGAGGACACAACAGAGGCATTATTACAGAATGTTGAATTTGTGAGGGAGGCAGACTCACAGGACATCGAGAATTATTACACATGCCGGAGCGACGAACAGGAGGCATTATTAAAGGCTCGTGATATTTCGTTGACTCATGACTTAAAAATGAAGCTGGTAGACGTTGAATATATGCTTGACAGGAAAAAATTATATTTTTATTTTACTGCTGAACAGAGAATTGATTTCCGGGCATATGTTCGGGATTTAGCGCACGAATTCAAGACCAGAATCGAAATGCGTCAAATCGGGATTCGCGACGAGGCCCGAATAGTAAGGGGTATTGCGTCATGCGGTCGGCCATGCTGCTGCGGTTACTGGCTGAGGGGATTTTCTCCGATAAGCATTAAAATTGTGAAGGAACAGAGAACGGCGTTAAATCCCACGAAAATTTCAGGTTTATGCGGCCGCTTAATGTGTTGTATGTCGTATGAGAAAGAGTTATACACTGAATTATGGTCGAAATTACCCGGTCCCGGTGCAAAGATAAAGACTGAACAGGGAGCATATATTCTTGAAAGTTTAGACTTAGGCCGTGAACAGGTTAATGTAAGATTCCCGACTGGTAGACTCGTGCCTGTGTTGATTAGTGAATTCCCTGACTTTAGAGAAGCAGTCTTAAAGGGTGAAGAGTGGGGCGAAGATAAAGAGTTTCTCGAAAAAAAGAAGGCTGCTCAAGAAAGAATCGCACGGATTGAGCAGGCAAAACTTGAGAGACAAGAGAGACAGGAACGCCCGCGAGTGAGAGTAAACGCCGGAACTTTACGGCCAAGCAAGCCAGTAACGAGTCAAAATCAGAATCAGAATCAGGACTCACGCAAGAATAAACCGGCAAAGACTAAGCAGCAAGCTAACAAGAATAAATCTCAACGCCGCAGGAAGCCCCGCAAAGATAACAAAGACTCCGGCAAAGAGAGCTGATAAATACCCTGCGGAGGGCAAAAGCTATTTATCATCATAATGTCCTCCGCACGCAGCTATAGTTACTTGTTTATCAGTTACATGAAAAACGAGTCTATTTTTCTTGTCAATTCTCACACTCGCCAAGCCCGCAAAATCATGTTTCAGTTTTTCGAGTTTGCCGTATGAACATTTATAACCGTTTCACTGAATATCTTTAATGAGGAGATTAACTCTCTTCAGTAATGCCGCTTGAGTTTGCATATCTATATAACTATCCCAAGCAGACGCTTCCCAATAAATCCCCCGCATGATTTAGTCTTTAATGATCCCTTTTTCTTGCAATTCCTTCACACGCCGGGCTAACTCTTTCGCTTCAGCCGGTGTAAAACCGTTAATATCGAGTGAAGAAATCTTTATTTCCTGCTTTCTTATTGCCTGTCTGATCATAGCATTTATAGCCATTGATACAGGAATCCCTATAGCATCGCAGAAAATCGAAAATTGCCGCTTAGTCAACGCGTCCGTCTTTATTGTCATTGTCGCTTTAGTGGCCTTCTCTCTGTTAACCTGTTCTCTTAACTCTTCTCTTGTCATGATTTAATCACTCCATGAAATTTTTTAGCAGATTATAACATACACAAAAAAAGCGGCGCACCCACTCTCGGATACACCGCTTGTAAATTCTTCTTTCATGTCAGAAGCTCTTGAACCCTTTTATATTCCGATTCCTTCCCCATTTATCATCAAAACTGTCGGAAAAGATAATTAAGTCCCGAACTTCTTTGCGTTAAATTTTAATTGTTTCAGCCTCAGACTAGAAGGAGATTGCTGTTCTGAATCTTACAACGTTGTCCTTGTCGTCGCCGGGGATGTCGCTCTTTACGCTGACATAGTTAAGTCCCATTGTCGTGTAGTCATTGAGCTTATACTGTACACCTACGCCGACTTCATGAGGTTTCACACCGTAATATAAATAAGTTCCGTCAGTGTAAGCATAATCACTAAGGTCATAGCCATAGTAGAAGATATGTGTTGCAAACTTCTCTGTCCACTGCTGACCAAGTGCGACTCTCCAGTATTTCACCTTATAGTCAAGCTGGTTGCCGGTCATGAAACGATCTGTAAGAACGCTGCTTCCGCTGTAGAATATATGATCCTGATCGCCTTCAGTTACTACGAAGCCCTCATCAAACTGGCCATACTCGAGCCAAATGCTGGTGAACTTCAAAGCGTCCTGCTTTACATCAAACATGACTGCCCAGTGGTTAGGATCGTCAAAATCAACGCCTGACCAGAACATATAAGGACTTAATGAAGGAACATACATAAGCTCGTCTGCTTTGATCTTCTGATGATAGTAAATACCTTTGAAAGCAATACTATCAGTGAAGTTAAAGCGAAGACCTGCGAAAATCGTCCACATATTCTTGAATGAAAGCGCACCGCGATTATAAATAGTGCCGTCGCCTGCATCTGCGAATGTGTAAACTGGGCTCTCCTCTGCGTTGTCGCCGACGTAAATCTGTCCGCCGAGATCTAATCCGATACGCTCTGTGAACTGGAATGAGCCGTTAAGCATGAACATCCAGTTATTTGTAGGCGTTACAGAATTAAGAGTTGCTGCACCAGTCTTAGGATCGATATCTGCATTATAAACTGATACGCCGAACTCTTCAGGATGTGCTATGATTGCCTGAACTCTGCCGATACCGAAATTCTTTGTAAGTCCAAATCCGTTCGTTCTGAAGTCGGAAATCAATGCGCCGCCGTGCCAACCGCCAGTCTCGGGCATTTTACCGTCTACTACGTATGCACTCTCCCAGTTCCATGCAAAGCGTCCAACTGTCAACCTTGAGTCGCCGAAGAAAGGCATCTCAACAAAGAATCTGTCAAACCATGCGCTCTCTGTATTCTTGTTTGAATGACCGCCGTTGCCGTTGCCTTCGTTTCTAAGTCTGGCTACGAACTTATACTCGTCATTCTCGCCCCATGTACGCTCAAAGAAGATTCTGGCTTCATCATACTTGAATTGGCCTTCAGGATCCGGAGCCTCATTTGCGCTCTTGTAGTTGACATCGAACACTAATGTTCCATGAATGTGCCAGCCGCCGAGTCTGTCCTCAAGCACTGCTACTCTCTTATCAAGCTCATCAACGCGGACTCCGAGTGCCTCAAGCTCGTCCTTAAACTCAACAACGAGTCTCTTTAACATCTCGACATCCTGTTTGCTGGCTTTGGTCATATCTACAACTGCGAGTGCTCTTGCTAAAGCTGAAGCCATCTCATAACGTGTAGTGGCCTGTCTGCCTTTGTAAAGTCCATCGGGATAACCTGATAAAATACCATGTGCTGCTAACTGACCGATTGCATCATATGCCCAGTGGTTCATCGGTACGTCCATGAAGGGATTTGTTGCCGAAAGAGCCGGGGCTGCAAGTACTGCTACTGAAACAATAGCTAATAAAGCTACTAATTTTTTCATTATAAATAACCCCCTTATTAAATTGTCAATACACTATCGTTTTTTACGCACTCAAGTCTTTAATATATTGCCCTGAGCTGTGGGGGTGCGGAAAGTTACCTTGTTTCCTTTCTGTCCCTTCTGACAGTTCGTCGGGCTTGTCTTCCGACCTCCTGCGTCCTTCGCATCTACTTTTTTCTTAATGGCTGACGGGGATTCACGCCTCGCTTTCTTGCCTTCCGATTTTATTAAGTACTGCGTCGGTTTTACGATCTTTGTCTACGTAATTCCCGTAAACGATGAGTATAATACACTAGAGATTTTATTTTGTGTATCAGTAAAACTACGTAATAATTTTAGCAGTGAAAATAGGGAGAAACTTATACGATTCTTATGCAAGACTCTTCATAATCGCCGAGTAAATCATCATGCGTCAAGAATCTCATGCCTTCAGCTTTTGCCTGTGCAATTAAAATTTTATCGAACGGGTCGTTATGTTTCGGGGCTTTTTCCGGGCGTGAAAGAGTCTCTAGTGCCTGTATATGTTCGATATTTAAAGTCAATACGTGCAAGCCTGCTTTACGGCAAAGTTCGAAAAGTTCCTTAGAGGTCAAATCTGTTATTTGCTCTGACTTCTTCTTTTGCTTGATTGATATTTCCCATATTGATAGATATAAGACTATAATATATCTGGTTGTTTTCGCTATTAAGAATCGCCTTAGTTTTTGCCGTGAGATTATCAGGATTTAAGACCGCCCATAACATTATATGAGTGTCAATTAGATACTTCATCGGGGAATAATGCTCCTTCCAACATTTGTTTGGCTACTTCTTCGTCAATTGCGTCATATTCAGCTTGATTAGCCGGCGAAAAATTGAATTTGCCCTTACCTATACCAAGTTTGCGCGGAGTATCTGTTTCGTGCGAATAATATTCGACTATTTTTGCAACAGGGCGGCCTTTACGTGTGATAACGACATAATTCTCTTCGCCGTCTTCTAGCAGCATGACAAATTCATATAGACGTTCTTTTGCTTCCTTAAGGCTCGTATAAATCATAAATATCTATCTCCTTCTATAAATAAATAATAAAAAATTTCCTGCTCGTTATGTTAAGCAGGAATCAAATAATTCACAACGTTATATTTGCTGAAATCAGTCAATAGCCTTCTTGAGAGCTTCTAAGCCGTCATGTGCCTTAGTGAGACTTACTATGCAGATCGCGCTTTCTGAAGTTGAGTTAATGATTTCGATATTCACATTTACTGAAGCAAGAGCTTTGAACATTTTCGCTAATGTGTTCGCCGAGTCTGATTTTAAATCTACTGTGATGGCTGCGACTTCTGTAGCAAATGATACGCCCTGCCCGCCCACTTTTGCAGCAACTTCACGGCAAACGGGAATCATCTCGTCAAGTTTTTCACGCGCTATCAAGAATGATAAATCAGAACGCCCGCCCCTCATAGTGTTTTGTGTTACCATGCTGATATTTACAGAGTGTTCGGATAATGTGCTGAAAATTTCTGCGGCAATTCCCGGCACGTTCGGAACTCCTAAGAAAACTACGTGAACGCAGTTATCATTGAATGTAATCTTGCTCATAAAAATTTTTACTCCTTATTTATATATACTATTTATAGACGAGCAGATTTTATCACAAGCTATGCTAAAATTAACTTAAATTCACATACACAAATTCATTTATAGGGGAGGTAATTTATTGAGCCTCGTATATTTTATTTTATGGGTAATATTTAACGGACGCATGACACTTGAAATTTTTATATCGGGTGTAATTATTGCGCTGCTGCTCGATTTATTCGTGAAAAGAGTCCTAAAGATTAATTTTTCCGGCTCGTTCGTGAATTTCTTGACTCTCTTGCCCTATGCGCTGCTTTATGCCGTAGTGTTATTAATTGAGATAGTGCGGGCAAATTTCGCAATTATAAAATTAGTTCTCGCTCCTGATATTGAAGTTGAGCCGTGTCTTGTGAGATTTAATACTCCGTTAAAGACTCAGGCGGCAAGGGCTGCACTCGCGAATTCTATAACTCTAACGCCGGGAACTATTACAGTTTCTCTTGCCGGGAATCAATTATTAGTACATGCCCTGAATCGTGAAATAGCACACGGACTTGAAGGCAGCTTGTTCGAGAGGCTTTTGTCAATGATGGAGGCGAGAGTTAATGCTTGAGATTTCCGGGTATTTCCGGGTGGGGAAAGAGCGCGAGAAAACGGGCACGGGGTTTTCTCGCATACAGGGAATAAAAAATTTTACAGCTATAACAAGAGGGCGATAATCAATGCTTGAAATAAATTTATTTGCATGGACAACGGGCGGGAATTTCTCTCACTCGTATTTACACACTAAAAAATTTTACAGCTAAACGAACGGAGGGCGATGATTCATGCTTGATAATTGCTTTGCGATAAATTTATTTGATGACGGCGTATTTATGGGCGGGAATTTTCTCTCACTCGTATTCACGAAATAAAAATTTTTACAGCTATAACAAGAGGGCGATATTAATGCTTGAGATAAATTTATTTGCATGGAAACGGGCGGGAATTTCTCTCACTCACATTCACGAAATAAAAAATTTTTGCACTATTACACGAACGGAGGAGCGATAATTAATGCTTCCTAATGCTGAAGAGTTACAGAGATATTTACTAATTGGCAGCGTCATATTTTTGTCGATTACTATTTTTATATGCTTGCTTAGGGCGGCACTGGGTCCGAGATTCTCAGATAGAATAATTGCTGCTAACATAATCGGGACTAAAGTAATTTTATTAATTGCTGTGCTGGCGTTAATAATCGGAGAAAATTATTTAGTTGATATATGCCTGATTTACGCGATAATAAATTTCTTGTCGGTCGTTGTGCTTGCCCGTTCAGTAATTGAGAAGAAGGAAGGGAAGGGAGAATTATGATTCGCTTGATTATTGCGGGAGTCTTAATTATTGCGGGTCTGTCTGTGCTTGGCCTTGCTACAATCGGAATATTTAGATTTTCTACTATGTTGAATCGTATTCACGTCGCCGCAAAATGTGATACTCTCGGAGCTTTGCTTGTGTTGTCGGGCTTGATGATTCTTTCGGGCGCAAATGTCTTCTCGCTGAAATTATTTCTCGTCATAATTTTTTTATGGCTGTGCAACCCCGCAGCAAGTCATTTAATAGCACGTGCTGAAGTCGAGACTAACCCGAATTTAGATTTAATTTGCGATTATATTGACTTAACAGGAGGCGAGAAAGAGTCATGATTCTTGTCGAATGGCTGTTATTAATTTTCCTGATAGTCTGCGCTATTGCCGTGTCAGTCTCAAAAAATTTATTGAACTCTGTGATTATTTTCATGAGTTACAGCCTTGTCATGGCCGTTATATGGGTCTTGCTGAGATCTCCGGACTTGGCAATTACTGAGGCCGCTGTAGGTGCAGGAGTTACAAGCGTGTTATTTTTCCTGGCTCTGCGCAAAATAGGCAAACTCGAACATAATAAAGACGATGAGAAAAATTAATTTAACGCGAAAGGAGATATATATTAATTGAATGAAGAAATAAAATTAATCTGGCTCAAATTTTTTAACTGGGTGTCAGGTAACGGGCCAAGACCGGAAAATGAAGTAATACCCCCCGAACCTCCGCCGGATCTGCCATTCACTCAGAAACCTAAAGACAAATATACACGCTTTCATGAGGCGACACTCAAGGAACGCTATAATCAATGGCTCGAAATTCACGGACTGCATATTTTCTCGCTTGTATATTCGGGCTTGAGCGTATTAACTTGCATTGTTATTGTCTCGTTATTGCTGGCTACTGTTGCAGAACTGCCGCCGTTTGGAGATGAGAAGAATCCCGCAAATAATGAAGTCATACGCCGTTATGTCGAACACGGAGGCCATGAGACTGGAGCGCAAAATATAGTCGCCGGGTTAATTCTTGATTATAGAGCCTTTGACACTTTCGGGGAGTCCGCTGTGTTATTCACGGCCGCTGTGAGTGTCTTAATGATTCTGGGAGTTTCGAGACGTAATAATATAGAAGAGTCCTCACCTAAATTAAACGAGTCGGGAATAAATTTTTTAGAACGTGCGCCGCCTGTAAATTTTCACGAAATCAGGCAGGATGACTCAATTCTGCGTGCCGTTGCGTCGTTGTCTATACCTGCAATTTTATTAATGGGCTGTGTAGTAGTAATTAACGGACATTTAACGCCGGGCGGGGGATTCTCAGGCGGAGCAATTCTCAGTACTGCATTAATACTCTGTGCTAATGCTTTCGGATTTGAACGAGTCCATAAATTTTTTAACGAGCGAACATTTATAATTTCGAGTTCGAGTGCTTTAATGATTTATGCGTTGTCAAAAGGTTATTCATTCTTTACCGGAGCGAATCACTTTCACTCAATCATACCTAAAGGCACAATCGGGAATATCTTAAGCGGCGGGCTTATTTTACCGTTAAATATCTGCGTGGGACTCATTGTAGCAGGGACTCTATACGGATTTTATGCGCTCTTCAGCAGGGGTGATATATAAATGCTTGAAAAATTATTCTTGAATCACTATGAAGCAGCGGCAGTTATTTTATCAGGAATAGGCCTCACAAATTTATTATTGCAGAGAAATCTAATCAAGAAAATTATCGGGCTTAACATAATGGATACTGCTGTATATTTATTTCTCGCTGCTAAAGGTTATGTAGAAGGTCGGGCGGCTCCGATATTACTAGAAAACGGCTCAGGGGGCTGGCTGAATTCCGCGAGTCTCTACGTGAATCCAGTTCCGGCGGGGCTTGTCTTGACGGGAATCGTCGTGAGTGTCAGTGTTACGGCGTTTGCTTTGGCTTTGACTCTGAAACTTTACGAGTATTACGGGACATTGAATATTGACGAGGCACTAATGAAGATGACGCAGGAACAGCAGGAATTAGAGTCAAAAATTGATGACGCAGAAGAGGAAGTGCTCGCATGATAAATTTATTTGCTTATAATATCCCCTTTGCGAGTATATTTTTATTGATGATTTCAGCGATAATTACGCCTTTATTGCCTAAAAAAAATCGCATTCCCGAAAAATTATCTTGCTGTGTAATCGGGCTTGTAATGCTTTTATCGGGATATTTGCTTTATTCTCTAACAAGTTCAGGCGAAATCTTGAGCTTCAATTTTCCGATGGGACACTTTCCTGCACCCTGGGGCAATGAGTTACGCGCGGGACCTCTTGAGGCTGTATTATCTCTAGTATTCTGCGCGTCCATGTTATTATCTTTGCTGGGTAATTTCTCGTCAACTGCTGAAGATATTGCACCGTCAAGAAGACAAATTTTTTGCGTGCTCGTGAATTTATTGACAGCGTCATTATTAGCACTTACTTATACTAATGATTTATTCACGGCTTATGTCTTTATCGAGATAAACACGATTGCTGCATGTGCCATTGTTGCCGTTAAAGAAGGTCCGGAGACTACACGGGCGGCCCTGCGTTATCTAGTAATGAGTCTTGTCGGGTCGGGGCTTGTTATGATTGCGATTTGCTTATTATATGACTTGACGGGACATTTATTAATGCAGAATATGCACGCGGCGATTCAAGTTTTGATTACTACAAATAGTTATTTAATGCCTTTGACTGTGTCGCTTGCATTAATTACAACCGGACTCGCAATAAAAAGCGCGTTATATCCTTTTGCGGCGTGGCTTCCTGATGCTCATGGAAGTTCAACAAATGCGTCAAGTGCTATATTATCAGGTTTAGTTCTCAAGGGACATATTTTCACGATTATAAAAATTTTTTATCGGGTATTCGGGCTTGACGTGATTCATTTATTGAGAATGGATCATGTTATATTTATACTGGGCTTGCTTGCTATGATTATGGGATCTGTACACGCTCTGAGACAAAACAATGTAAAACGCATGATCGCATGGTCGAGTGTCGCTCAAGTGGGATATATTTTTTTAGGAGTCGGACTAAATACTAATGCAGGAATCGCGGCGGCCTGTCTTCATATTATAGTACACGCATGTATTAAGCCCATGTTATTCACTGCGGCGGGAGGACTCAGCAATGCAGCAGGACACAAAAAAGGTCTTCACGCTCTAATGGGAACATTTTATGTGAATCAATGGGCAGGGCTTGGCCTCGCGGTCGGTGCTTTCTCAATGATGGGAATTCCGGGATTTGCTGGTTTCGCGTCAAAATTGAGTCTCACTCTTGCGTCATTTGATAGTCCCGTTATAATTTGGTCGCTGGCAGCACTCGCAGCAAGTTCGGTGTTAAATGCGTTATATTATGTTCCCGCAGTAATAGTTATATTGACTCATCATGAAGACGCTCATAAAAATTTTACTGCACATGCTCCGACAAGATTATATAAAATCTCAATGGGAATATTTATCGCTATAAATTTTTATCTGGGATTATTCTGCGTGCCTTTATTAAGACTAATCACGAGGGGAGTTAATGTACTATGACAAGCAATAATTTTTTGACTCTAGTTCCCGTTATATTTCCGATTTTGACGGGATTCGCGCTCTTCTCTCGGCCTATATTTGAAGACAGGCACGTTTATGTAGGAGTTATGACGTTCATAAATTCTGCGATAACTTTTGCGGCGGCATTCATGACCCATGAAGATATTATAATTTTATGGCGCATAACTGATACACTTTCTATAGCGTTCAGATTTGATTATCCTGCGAGGGCGTTTGCTTGTCTGGTCGCGTTTATATGGCCGCTTGTTACTCTTTATGCATTTGAATATTTGCGCCGTCGTCCTCCTGTAGATAGATTTTACGCGTTTTTCCTGTCAACTTTCGGGATATTAATCGGAGTTGCCTGTGCTGCGAATTTATTGACGTTATATTTATTTTATGAGCTGATGACATTTATGACTCTGCCCCTAGTAATGCACTCTCAACAACGCGAGGCGATTCG
This sequence comes from Synergistaceae bacterium, assembly GCA_017444345.1. Taxonomy (NCBI): domain Bacteria; kingdom Thermotogati; phylum Synergistota; class Synergistia; order Synergistales; family Synergistaceae; species Synergistaceae bacterium. The sequence goes on from JAFSWW010000101.1 coordinate 56,229, forward strand.
TGCTACTGTCTCATATTTATTATATTCACTTGCGGGGGCGGCGTTGGCACTGGGAGGATTCTTTTTCTTTCAGGTCTATGGAGTCTCAATGGAATTTACGCCGGGCGGAGTCTTAGACATTGCGCGAATTACATCAGAAAAAAACGAGTCTATGATTTTGACAGTAACATTTTTGACTCTGGTAGGATTCGGGGCAAAAGCGGGACTCGTTCCACTTCATGCGTGGCTGCCTACTGCTCACCCTGTTGCACCTACTCCGGCGAGTGCTGTATTATCAGGCTTAATAACTAAGGCGGGAGTTATCGCTATGTTCCGAGTAATTTATTATGTAGTCGGGGATAAATTTTTGCGCGGAACATGGGTACAGAACGCAATATTAATAATGGCACTGATTACTATTTTCACCGGCTCAATGATGGCATTCACAGAAAAGCACCTGAAAAAAAGAATTGCTTGGTCAACAGTGAGTCAAGTCTCTTATGTAGTCTTTGCTATGATGTTATTGACTCCGGACGGGATTCGCGGGGCAGTATTGCAGATTGCGGCTCATGCTATGTCTAAAAGCTGCTTATTCTTGAGTGCGGGCGTAGTAATTTATTTCACTTTACAGGGTGCAAATTATCATTATGCCGACCAGTTAAGGGGTGTGGGTAAGGAATTACCGATTACAATGACATGTTTTGCGCTCGCTTCAATTTCGTTAATAGGACTCCCGGTTACCGGCGGATTTGCTGCTAAATTCTATATGGCCTCAGGAGCGTTAAATTTAGGAGTTATAGGCCTGTCAGGAGTCGCCGTCTTGATGATAAGTGCTTTATTGACAGCTGGATATTTGCTGCCGATTGTAACAGACTCATTTTTCCCGGGCGATGATTATGATTATTCTAATGTAGTGCCGCTTAAATTGCCGGTAAATATGAAGCTGCCATTATTATTATTAAGTGCCGGAGCGATTTTGACGGGATTATTTGCGGGATCATTAATAAATTTCGTGAACGATAAGATAATTGCTATATTGCTATAAAAATTTCTCCCCTCTGACTCATACAAAGCCGGAGGGGATTTATTACATATTTATTCGCGCTCGACTACTATAACAGGACAATAAATTACTTCTTTAGTGAGCCACGCAGAAATTTTTATTACATGACTCTCCGGGACTGTTATAATTTCTTGGCCGGTCTCGTCAAAAAATTCCGCAATTAAATCATCTTCTGAAGGCTCGTGATTCTGCGGACATGCAAGCCAGATTAATTTTGCGCCCGTGTTTATTTTCTCGTCAAGCTCAATATCTAAATCTAAATCATATAGGCCGCTTTCTGTTACGTGAATTTCAGGCAATACAGCAGCAATTATATATTTATCCTGCGAGTCAAATTTTATAGAATTAATATCGCGTTCAGGGCCTATAAAAATTTTCTGCTCGTGATTTATTGACTCCGAGTTTATTTCTTGTTCGGGTTCTTTCACGTCATCACTATTAGATTTGCTTGTTGTGCTTGTGCCTCTAATTATGAGCCTCAAATTTTTTGACGCTTGGCCGCCTGAATTCTCTGCAATTATAGTTATATACTCGTCAAATGCTTCTGTAGGAGTGCCGCTTAATGTTCCGGTTTCTTCGTCAAATTCGAGTCCCGCGGGCAAATTTCCGGAATATTCCCATGTTATAGGAGCTGTTCCCGTTGCTCTGATAATTGACACATATGCTTTTCCTACAGTTCCATTAACAAATATTGACTTAATTGTTGGAGCTATTCCCTTAATTGTAAGATTATAAATTTGTGAGAATGTCCCAGTTTTATTTGTTGCTGTAACAGTGAATATAAATGTGCCTATTTCTTTAGGAGTTCCGCTAATTGTCCCCGTGTTTGATTTTAGAGTGATTCCAGCAGGCAGAGTCCCGTCTGTAAGAGTAAAAGTAACCGGCTTAGTTCCTGAAAAAATAATCTTATGAGAATATTTTGTGTTAATTGTGCCGTCTGGTAATGATTCATCGTCAGCTATTCCGGGAGGTGCAGAGATAACAAGCTTTAATTTTTTCGACACTTTTTTTGAATCATTTTCTGCGTAAATTGTAACCGTGAAATTTCCTGATTCGGTCGGGATTCCTGAAATTTGATTATCATTTATTGATAGTTCCATAGGCAGCCCTGACGCAGTTATATTTATTGTCGGACTCCCAGTTACAGAAATATCCGCGCTGTATTCAGTGTTAATCATGCCTTCAGGAAGTGATGAAGTCTTTATGGCCGGAGCAATTTTCTTTATAGTGAGCTTGAAAGTTTTTGACGCTTTGCCCGCCGTGTTTTCCGCAGTAAATTTAATTTGTAAATTATTGCATTGTTCCTGCGGTATGCCTTTAATAGTGCGTGAAGTCTCATCAAAATATAATCCTTCAGGTAAATTATCGGAAATAGTGAAAGTTATCGGCTCTGTACCAGTTAATTTTATAGGGGACTCGTATTCTTCTAAGTAAGTGCCGTTGGATAATTTGCTAGTAGTTATCTTGGGTGGAATTGCAGCTATATTGAGAATAAAATTTTTCTTGTCCTCTCCTGCCGGGTTGCTAAGTGTAATTGTTAATGAATATGTGCCGAATTCTTTAGGAATACCGTAAAATTTACCAGTTTCAATATCAAATGATAGTCCTTCGGGCAAATTCCCTTCAAGAGTCCATGTTAAAGGTTTTGTGCCTGTACAAGCTAATTTTTTGTTATATGCCTTGTCAATTTTTCCATTTGCTAGAGTCTTTGTAGTAATTACCGGCAGCACATAATTTGAAATCGTGAAAGATTTTGAATCAGTCCCGTATGTATTAGACGCTTGAATTATAAATGAAGATTTACCGGCAGATTTTATAGTGCCTGATATAAGCCCCGATGTAGAAAGTTTCAAGTTTTGGGGAAGTTTTCCGCCTATTATCTTCCATGTTATGGGAGCTGATCCCGTTGCATTAAGCTGGAATGAATAATTTTGCTTAACTGACCCCGGCAAAATTTCTGTAGTAGTAATTACAGGTGCGCCTTCTGTTGTACTTTCTGAAATAGTGATAGTGAATTCTTTAGAGTCATTGCCGTATGAGTTCGCAGCTTTTACAGTAAATGTGAAAGTCCCCGCAGTCGTCGGAGTTCCTGAAATTTTGCCGCTGGAATTAAGACTCAAGCCGTCCGGTAAAGTCCCGGAGTCCAGCGTCCACGTTATAGGAGTCGATCCTGCCGCAATCACTGTAAAATTATAGCTTTTATTCTCTGTCCCGTTCGGGAGTGAATTTGTAGTAATTTCAGGTACAGCAAATATAGAAATTGTGAATTGTTTTGACGCGCTGCCATAATTATTTGAAGCCTGAACTGTAAATGTAAATATTCCCGCTGCCGTTGGAGTTCCTGTTATAGTCCCGGCTGAATTAAGAGTCAAGCCAGTGGGTAATTTGCCGCTTGTTATTCGCCACGTTATAGGAGTCGCCCCTGTTGCAGTGAGTGAAGCACTATAGCTCGTATTTAATTCTGCGTCTGCAAGTGATACTGTAGTGATTACAGGAATCTCGCC
>JAFSWW010000102.1 GCA_017444345.1 Synergistaceae bacterium
ATGAATGAATACCGAGCTCCCATGTATCGCGGAATGCCTTAATAGTTTCGGGTTCAGTTGTTAAATCGTCGTCATTCTTGTCTTTAACGTCGCGCTTATTAATGAACGGCTGAAAATTTGATCCGTATTTAATGCCATAAGGAGGGTCAATATAAACGGTTTGAACTTTGCCTGAAAAATTTTCTTTGTGTAAAAGCGAATTCATGACGACAAGGGAGTCGCCTGCAATGAGTCTATTTACCCAGTTATTGAGATGTTGATATGATTCGATTGCGTTAATTTGTTCTTGAATGCGCTGTTCGGGTTCGAGTTCGGAGAAAAAATTAAATTGTATGGGAGCGGGTTTTTTCTGGAGTCGGTTAATGACGAGCTGCGGCCTGACAGTTTCATGAACGTGAATAGACGGCAAGGGGACATCGAACGAGAAACTTTCAGATTTGCCGGCCCATTCAAGAGTCGGGGAGTCATGAGGGTCAAATTTGTATGTGATAATTTTGTCGGGTTCGTTGTCATGAGAAGCGAGTCCGGCTGTAGGATTGTTGAGTCTTTTGTCGTCGTCGTGAGAGTATGAGTCAATCTGCCTAATTTTCGCGAGTTCAGAGTCAGATAAAAATTTTTGTCCGGCCATATGGGTAAAATCCTTTCATGAGTTAATGTTATATGAATGAAAGAATTATAGCAGAATTAACAAGAGATTATAATTTCCTGTGAGGCTTAGACACGTAAATATTATTATCGGCGTAATATCTCCAGTTAAAGAATTTATATTCTTGAGCGTAATCAATATTAATGCGCGGTGAAGTCATGACATTAAAAAAATTCCCCTCATCGCGAATATATAAATCATTCCCGCATAAGTCGAGCCCGTAAGAGTCTTTATTTATTCCCATAGCAGAACACAATTTGCCGGGGCCATTGCATAAATTCTTGATTGATTTAGTTTGCCGTCTTGTCATCATGAGGGGGAGTCCTTCTAAAGGTTCAAGAGCACGGATTAATACTGCCTCAGGTTTGTCTTGAGAGTTTGCAGTAACGTTAAAGCAGTAATACATCCCGTAAATTAAATATACATAAGCAAAGCCGCCTGTTTTATATTGAATTTCAGTACGACTCGTGCGTTTATTGTTATAAGTGTGAGCTGCTTTGTCGTCAGGGCCTCGATATGCTTCAGTCTCTACGATAATGCCGGAGGTTATGCCCTCGCTTGAGTCGTGTACTAAGATTTTGCCGATTAATTCGCGAGCGAGTTCGTTAACGTCCCTCAAGTAAAAATCACGCGTTAATTTCATGTCATCCCCCGTAAAAGTTAAATGATAAATCTTGAGAAATTATTATATATTGCCGAGAAAAATTTTTGAATCATGACACGAAAAAAATTTAGCTTGCTCACGAGAAAAAAATTATATTATTGACACAAAAAATTAGCTGGCTCCCATAAAAATTTTATAATATCGTGCATGAGTCATCACACAAAAAATTATAATGCCTCGCAAAAAATTTTATAAATCATCACACAAAAAAGTTAGCTTATTCCCGCAAAAATTTCGTGAAAATTCCCGTGAAAAAATTTGCAGAATAACAAAAATTTTTAGCTTTGTGAATTATTGCTATTACTAGAAAAAATAAATATTTCTGTAGCTGTAAATGTAGCTGTAAAAATGCTCGTTTTTGCATGAAAATTTTGCGTGAAGATTTTATTATTTTGCGAATTATAACACGTAAAATCCTGACTATATTTTTTCTGAATTAACTTGTAATTTCATGTATACTAGCATAAATATTATATACAAAGGAGTGCTTAACCGGTGAAAAAATTAGCTTTCATAACAAATTTTATAACGAGTCATCAAATAGAGCTGGCTAGGAATTTTGCGAAAATTTACGGCGATGATTATATATTTATCGTAATGTCAAATTCAGAATATGAGGGTTCGGGAGCAGTTGCAAAGGGAACGGCCAAGAAAAATAACGACTACAGCGGCGAAAAATTTTTATTCAAGGGCTGGGAGAATCCGGAAATTACGCGGAAAATTATAAACGAGTCCGAGTGCGTTATACTGGGCGGGATTCCTCCGGCGATTTTGCAAGAAAGATTAAAATCATGCAAATTAACTTTTTTATATAGTGAAAGATTCATGAAAGGGGGACTATTGAAGGATTTAGCGCGATTCATAAAATATAATATTTTCTCAGGAGCAAGAGAATCAGCACGAGATAAAGACTCAAAATTTTATTTGTTATGTGCATCGGCCTTTGCTGTAAGAGACTATAATTTATGCGGGCTATTTCGTGATAAAGCATTCAAATGGGGCTATTTTCCTGAAGTCAGGCGATATGAAAATATTGACTCGTTAATATCTCGTAAAACTCAAGCGCGAATCTTATGGGCAGGAAGATTTATTAATTGGAAGCATCCGGAATTTGCTGTAAAACTCGCTGAAAATCTGCGGGATCAAAATATAAATTTTTCTCTCAAGATAGCAGGTGCGGGCGCAATGTATGAGACTCTTTCAAGTATGATAGACTCGTTAAACTTGCGCGGACTCGTAAATATTACACCTGAAGGACTCTCAACTGAAGAAGTACGCTCAGAAATGGAGAACTCGCAAATTTTTATATTCACGTCCGATAAAGGCGAAGGCTGGGGAGCTGTCTTAAATGAGTCAATGAATTCTGCGTGTGCTGTAGTTGCTGGCAATAAAATAGGTTCAGCCCCGTATTTAATAAATGACGGTCAAAACGGGTTATTATTCGAGAATAAAAATATTCAGGACTTAACGCGAAAAGTTAAAGAGTTATTAACTAATCCCGAAAAAATTTCACGACTTGGCCGGGCTGCTTACGAGACAATAATAAACGAATGGAACGCAGAAACGGCCGCGAAAAAATTTGTAAAATTAGCAGACTCAATAATGGCCGGGCAAAATGTAAAAAATTTATTTTCTGAAGGAGTTTGCAGTATTGCGCCTGTTATTTAGCTTAGTAGATAAGTTATCATGTCTAAGATTCTATTTACCTGCGAGGAGTCTTTTATGCCTGTTTTGCACCAGACTGCAAAGTGTTCGCAATTGTTGAATGCTAGGTTATAGCCGCCTTCACCGAGTTTGCTCCTTGCGCGCGTTATTGTCTCTTCACCTGAATATAAGTGATAA
>JAFSWW010000103.1 GCA_017444345.1 Synergistaceae bacterium
ACCCGCCCACCCCGACGGCGGCTTTATTATACCCTCGCTTTGATGTAGTTCACTGCTTGATTTATTTGTACGCTTTCTTGAGTCCCGTCGAGTAAATTTTTTATAGCAACAAGATTATTTGCCAGCTCATCAGGCCCGATTATACAAGCAAATTTGCATTCACTTGCTGACTTCATTTGTGATTTAAAGCTCTTCCCGGCCGTGTCATTAATTGCTGAAATATTATTTTTCCGCAGCTCATATGTTAAAACTTGTGCCGCTCCCCTCGTTGAGTCGTCAAGTGCAGCAACATACGCGCAAATTTTCGGAACTTCTCCAAATGTACAGCCCTGTTCCTGCATTACCAGCATGACCCTATCAAGCCCGCAAGCAAAGCCAACTCCGGGAATTTTGCCGCCTCCTATCGCGCTAGAAAGATTATCATAACGACCTCCGCCGCAGACCGCATTTTGTGAGCCTAAATCGCCCGATAAAATTTCATAGGCAGTCTTCGTATAATAATCAAGCCCCCGCACGAGTCTTTTATTGATTCTGTAAGCAAAGCCGAGTCTCTCAAGCCCTGCCCTGACCTCGCTGAAATGTTCCCGGCACTCGTCGCAGAGTGAGTCATAAATGTCCGGTGCATTGTCTGAAATTCTGCCGCAAGATTCGTTTTTGCAGTCGAGGATTCTTAACGGGTTGCGTTCGAGTCTCGCTATACATGTTTCACAGAGTGAGTCTTTATGAGCAGTGAAGTAATTTATTAATTTTTCGCGGTAAACCGGCCTGCATTTCTCACAGCCCACTGAATTAATTACGACTTCTAAATTTTTCAAGCCCAGTCGCCTGAATAACTCAATAGAAAGCGATATTATATCGACATCTGCAAATGCTCCGGGAATTCCTAAATATTCCGCGTCAATCTGGTAGAATTGCCTGTAACGTCCCTTTTGAGGTCTCTCATGTCTGAACATAGGCCCCCAGTTCCATAATTTCGCGCTCATTCCCTGAACACATAAATTATTCTCGATTGCTGCCCTCATTACTCCGGCAGTTGCTTCAGGTCTAAGAGTTATGCTGCGTCCGCCTCTGTCGTTGAATGTATACATTTCTTTCTCTACTATGTCGGTAGTCTCGCCAACCCCGCGCGCAAATTATTCTGTGTGTTCAAATATGGGCAAATGAATCTCGCTAAATCCGAAATCTTTCATAGTTTCTGAAGCAGTCTTTATGATATAAGCCCATTTATATGACTCTCCCGGCAAAATATCCCGTGTGCCTCTTGGTGCTGTTATAATTGACATGTGAATAATTTTCACTCCTATTATATAAATTATTTAGAATTATGTTCAAGACATATTATAATTTAATGCAAGAGAGTTATTAAATTTTTCGGGGGGGAATTTATAAGTGCTATGGATATATCCAGTTACGATTATATTTTCGGCATTTTTTGCGTGGCTGGCCTCACGTGTAAAGAATAAAGGTGTAATGATATTATGCTCAATTATAAGTGTATTAATTCCGAGTATAGTAGGCGGATTAAGAACAGTTGATGTAGGTATTGACTCGTTAATTTACGGGCTGCCTCATGCTATGCTTGCCGAAACGTCTAAAACTTTCGCGGAGTTTGTAGCTTCTTCAAGTAATAAAGAATTAGGTTATAAACTTTTATGCTATACAGTAATGCATACTTTTGGGCATGTAAATTGGTGTTACTTTTTTTATCAGCTTATTACTGTAGGATGTTTCTACATAGGAGCTTATAAACATAGAAAAATTGCACCTCTTGCGTTTATTATGATAATATTTCTCTCTGTGCAATGGATAGGCTCAATGAGTATGATACGTCAATCTATGGCAGCCTCAATTATTATTATGGGACTAGATCATGTTGAGAAGAAAGAATATATAAAATTTATGTTGTATATAATAGCTGCGTTCTTTTTTCATGCGTCTGCACTAGTATGTATAGGGCTTATCTTAGGGGTTCATATAATAGTTACAAGTAAGACATATTTTAGATATATGATGATATTTATAATTATGCTAATGATATTTAATTTTAGAGCTGTAACTATTATGGTATTTCAAACTTTTCAATCGTTTAATATAATCCCAGTCCATTATGTAGGTTATGTAGAAGAAGCCCCAGATGGATGGGGGGGGGTAGGTTCTATTACTCTTACAATGTCACGGATAGGTACATATCTGATATTTTGCTTATATTCCCGCCGCGGCAAAAAACTTCTAGGAAATCTTAATTTCGAATATTATAAATTTAATACCCTTTTTTATTTAGTACTAAGTGCTGTTTTAACTATTAATGGCAGAATACTTGTGTATAATACTTATCTTCAATCTATAATCCTGGCATTCATGCCATTCTGCGTAAAAAGTAAATATTTAAGATTATTATTAATAGTTTCTGTGCTTTTCGCTATAATAGTACCTACAATAAGAGGCGGTTTTATAGCTAACTATTTTGCTTATAAATCCATAATAGATTTCTAAAGTAAGGAGGCTTTATATTTACTCATGGAAAATATTTTCTTATCTCAACGCGTAAGACTCGGCGATATTTTACTGCAATACGGTCTAGTCAATAAGGAGCAATTAACTGAAGCAGTCAAGATACAAGAGACTTCAGATAAAAGACTCGGCGAAATATTAATAGATCTCAAGGCTCTTACTTCTACACAGGTCGCCGAAGCCCTCGCAGTACAGCTTGAACTCCCATTTATACAGCTTGATAGATACCAAGTTCAGCCCGACGCTATAAAATTACTCCCTAGAAGTGCCGCCGAAAGATTGAATGTTATTCCGTTGAAAATTGATGAAGAAGGCTCTTTACTGGTAGCTATGGCAGATCCCCTTGATTTACCTGCTCAGGACGAAATTAGAATGGTAACAGGTCTCGAACTTCACCCAGCCTGCTCAGGAGTCGAGGACATTCAACGAAATATACCGCGAATTTATGAATTACAGACTAACTTGGCCAGTGCTTTGACTGCAAACGAGGGAATAACAGACGCATTTACGCCCCTTGCTGCAACTACTACACAAGTTAATCCCGATGATGCGCCTTTAGTCGAACTTGTAAACGAATTAATACAGCAGGCAGTCAGAGAAAACGCCTCAGATATTCACATAGAAGCCTACGAAAAAATGTCGCGAATTAGATTCAGAGTCGACGGTTCATTATATTCTGCGTTCGATTACCCCGTAACACTTCACCCGACTATAGTAGCAAGAATTAAGATAATTGCAGGAATGGACATCGCCGAAAAAAGAAGACCTCAAGACGGGCGCATATTGACTCTAATTGACGGGCGGCACATAGATTTAAGAGTCAGCTCACTTCCGACTATGAACGGCGAAAAAATTGTATTAAGAATTCTCGACCGTGATAACTCATTCGATGAGCTTGATTCGCTCGGTTTTGACTCTGAAGATATTATGATAATAGATCACTTTTGCGAAATGCCGTGGGGTATCTTGCTGGCTACTGGTCCTACAGGTTCGGGCAAATCCACGACTCTTTACTCAATGTTAAAGAAAATCAGCCGACCCGATATAAATATTGTAACAGTTGAAGATCCCGTCGAATTCTTTATACCCGGTATTAATCAAGTCCACGTAAACGAGAAGGCCGGACTCACGTTTGATGTTGCTTTACGTTCAATTTTGAGACAAGACCCCGATAAAATAATGATAGGTGAGATCAGAGACTCAGACACTGCGCAAATAGCAATCAGAGCAGCATTAACGGGCCACTTTGTATTATCGACTCTGCACACTAACGACGCTCCCAGCGCAATATCAAGAATTATAGACATGGGAATCCCTCCGTTTTTGTTATCGGCCTCACTTTCGGGGATAATCGCTCAAAGACTCGTGCGGTGTTTATGCCCATATTGTAAGCAGGAATACGAATTAGACTCGGGAACTTGTGAGAGATTCAATTTACCGCAGGGGACTCATGCATTTAAGCCGGTCGGGTGTCCTCATTGCAGAAATGGCTATAAAGGCAGACGCGGAATTTATGAGATAATTGTTATAGATGATGATTTGCGCGATATGATTCTGAAGGGGCAGGCGGCCATGTCAATACGTGACGCAGCTATTCACAAGGGCATGAAAACTTTGCGCCAGTCAGGTTTAAACGCAGTCAAAGCAGGTTATACATCATTGGAGGAGATTATAAGTGCAACACTTTAAAGATGAGACACTCAAGAAATTAATAAATCTAGCTATAGAATATAACGCAAGCGATATACATTTAAGTTCGGATAATATGGCAGCTTTGAGAATTCACGGAGATTTAGATTATATAAAGGATTTCGGGACATTTGCGCGGGAGACTCTTGTAAATTTTCTTGACGAGATTTTGAGCGATTCACAGTCAGAAAAATTTGCGAGAACCGGCGATTTAGATTTTGCTTTCACGTTCAATAATCAGAGATTCAGGGGCAGTGCTTATCGTGAAATGCACGGAGTCTCTATAACATTCAGGCTCATTCCTTCAGTAATAAAATCTCTTGACGAACTCGGACTCCCTGAAGTCCTGAAAACTATAGCGGGCAGACATCGCGGCTTGTTTCTTGTAACTGGACCGACCGGGCACGGTAAAAGCTCGACTCTTGCTGCAATAGTAAGCGAAATTAATCACACGAGAAAATGCCATATTGTTACAATTGAAGATCCTATAGAATATATACATACTCCGGCAAAATCTGTTATACATCAAAGAGAAATAGGCAGCGACACGGAAAATTTTGCGTCAGGAATTCGGCACGTTTTGAGGCAGGACCCCGACGTTATATTAATCGGCGAAATGCGGGATCTTGAGACAATTTCAGCGGCTATCACAGCAGCAGAGACCGGGCATTTAGTACTCGGAACTCTTCACACTCAAGACGCTTCACAATCTATAGAAAGAATTGTAGACGTATTCCCGCCTCATCAACAGAATCAAATCAGGCTGCAATTAGCTTATACTTTAATCGGAATATGTTCACAGCAGTTATTACCGGCTGAAGGTTTCGCGGGGCGTTTTTGTGCGACGGAATTATTATTATCGACTCCGGCAGTCCGCAGCAATGTACGTGAGGGCAAGACTTCAAGTTTACGAAATTCAATGCTCACGGGCTTAAATACGGGAATGCACACGATGGAACAGGATTTAGCGCGTTTATACAGGGCCGGCAAGATTTCAAAGAGTACTGCGAAAGATTTTGCTTATGATTTACCGGAAATTGAGCGGCTTTTATCGATATAAATTATTATAAGACAGGTGATTTATAATTGAATTTCAGGTATCGCGCAAGACAGCAGGACGGCGAAATAATTGAGGGTTATGTCGCTGCAGACAGTCAAAAACACGCGCTCGAACAATTACGCAATAGAAATGTCGTAGTAATAAATTTAACTGAACAGGGAGCTAATACTTCTCTTGCTAAATCAAGCAAATCTAAAAAAGGTTTCAGCCTCAAAGCTATTCTTAACGCTGATATAGGGCATTTATTCTCATCGGGTAAAGTCTCGCTAAAAGATTTGATGGTATTCTTCCGCCAGCTCGCAACAATGGAAGGCGCAGGGGTCGGGCTTGCTTCAGCACTCGATGTTATAACGAGTCAAGAGTCAAATTATGCTCTCAAGAAAATTTTAACTGATATTAAAGCTCGTCTTGATAGGGGAGTTACTTTAAGCCAAGCAATGAGTCAGCACCCCGCATTTAATGCCTTGTTAGTCTCACTTGTTGAGGCAGGAGAAGAGGGCGGTATGTTAGATTATTCACTCGAACAGGGCGCAGTATTACTCGAAAAACAGCAGGCACTCCGCAGTAAAGTCAAGAGCGCATTATTTTATCCTGCTTTCGTAATGACATTTGCTGTAGGAATTCTAATATTTTTCTTTATGTTTCTTGTTCCCAAATTTAAGGAAACTTTTGCAGCCATGAATATAGATTTACCCGCTATAACTCTTTATTTATTCGCGGCCGGTGAATGGTTTAGTGCTCACTGGTACATTATTGCTATTGCCGCAATAGGATTTACATTTTTATGGATATTTTTGTGTAAAAACAGGGCAACTCGCAAAACTATGGATAAATTCAAGCTCAAGATTCCCATTTTGAAAACTTTATTATTCAAAGCGTCAATGGCAAGATCTGCGAGAACTTTTGCGTCCCTCGTGTCAGCTGGAGTCCCCGTTATTCGCAGTCTCGAAATGGCAGAAGGTACAGCCGGAAATATGGTAGTTGCTGAAGGTTTTGACGAGTTAAGAGCAAACGCAATCAAGGGCGTATCACTGGGAGACTCAGCAAGGCAGGCCGGAATCTTCCCCGTTCTAGTCTCTCAAATGATGAGAATCGGCGAAGAAACAGGACATCTTGATACAATGCTTGAAAGAGTCGCTACTTGGTACGATCAGGAATTAGACGAGCAAATAAAAGCTACTGTCTCATTATTGGAGCCCGTTATGATTGTCTTTGTCGGCGGTATAATAGCAGTAATTGCCATCGCGATTTTCTCGCCAGTAACTTCGGCAATAATTCAATTGTCATAAATAGGGAGGTTTTACGAATGAGAACGAGAAAAGGTTTTACACTGGTAGAAATGCTTATAGTTATTGTTGTAATCGGGGTGCTAAGTTCCATGATGATGATCTCAAGCACGGAGTCAATAAATTCTGCAAAGGCTTCTGACATTATAACGAGTCTTAATAATATAAAAGTTGCTGCACTCGCTCATTACGTAGACAGCTTTGACGCATATAACAGGACACCCGCGCCGGATCTTGATATAGCAAATATTAAGCCGTATTTAAACAATGGGAGTTCACTTACAAGCGAATACGGTGTAGAAAGCAATAATAAATTATGGTTCGCAAAATGTGATTTAACAAAACTCGGCAATAACTCGCAAATTAAAAGCAAATTAGCAGGCCGGGCAAATTCAGCAGGACTCAAATCAGCAGCTAGTCCTACAGCAGCAAATTACACGGACGAGGACACGGTTTATTTACGAATCCGCTAAATTCTCACAAAAAATTATTCCCCCTTTTGAGTCGTGAAAAGATTCAGGGGGGAATTTATTTATGCTATTATTATCAGGAAAATATAAAATTTTTTAACGGGAGATAAAATCATCATGGCATTAATTCAAGTTATACAATGGGACGATAAATTAAATTCTAATGATGTCCTTGCGTGGCGTTATGTCAACAAGAATAATGCGGGCAAAAGCGACGAGCTCGGCAACTGGTCGCAATTAATAGTGCGTGAGTCTCAAGAGGCTATATTATTCAGGGACGGCCAAGCTGTTGACTTATACGGGGCGGGTCGTCATACTCTTTCAACGGATAATTTACCATTTTTGCGCTCAATTATGAATCTACCCACCGGCGGCGAGAGTCCATATAAGGCGGGAATCTGGTTCGTCAACAAAGTTAATTTATTAGACATGAAATGGGGAACGCAAAATCCCTTGTTACTCAAGGATCCTGAATATCAAATTCCCATTTATGTGCGTGCATTCGGTCAGTTCGGGCTGAGAATCACAGAGAGCCGGCAATTTGTCATTAAACTCGCAGGAAATAAGACGAGTATAACGCGCTCAGACATAGAAAATTACTTCAGAGGGCTGATTTTGAGTCGTATGGGCGACATGATAGCGACTTATATAGCACAGAAAAAAGTAAATATTTTCGAGATTAATTCATATCTTGAAGACATGTCAAATGAAGCAGTCGGCAAATTATCGCAGGCATTTAAGGAATTCGGGATCGAGCCTGTTAATTTCTATTTCGGGTCTATTAATGTTATTGACGATGACGAGGGAATCAAAAAATTAAAATCTGCTTTGAGTGAACGTGCCAGCATGAACGTAATGGGCTATAACTATCAGCAAAAACGCTCGTTTGACGTGTTAGAATCAGCGGCAAAAAATGAAGGCGGCTCATCACTTATCGGAGCAGGAGCAGGACTCGGAGCAGGTCTCGGAATGGGCGGAGCTTTAGGGCAAATGGCCGCACAAATGAATCAATATATTAACCCTCAACAGACAACACCGCCGACTCCTCCGCAAAATCCAAATCCGCCGGCAAATCCTGTAAATCCGACTCCATCAGCAAATAATAATTGCCCTCATTGCGGGAAGCCATTAGTGCCGGGAGCTGTATTTTGTCCCTTCTGCGGTAAAAAGCCGGTTTGTACTAAATGCGGTGCTGCGTTAATTCCGGGCGCAAAATTCTGTCCTCAATGCGGTCAACAAGTATAATAATTTTTTCAAGAAAGGTGATTGATTTAAATGGGTAAATTTTTTAACAAGATCAGGCAAGTATTTAATATTTTCTTGATTATGCTGTTAATCGGGCTTGCTGCTGCTGTATTCGTTTATTTCTTGACGACTCCAGAACAGAGGGGCGTTACTTTCTGGATCTCTGTAGGATTCCTAATTTTTGCGCTGGTTATTGAGACTCTCATGTTTTCGGGGATTGCTATGCGGGGAGATTCTGGCCGTAGAGTTCCCGCCGGATTTAGTAAGGTGCTGTTATGCGGGCTTTATTTCCTGTTTGTAATAATCGTCTCTGTATGGAATGCCTTTGCAAATTTCACCGTTATAAAATATATGTTGATTCATATCGGCGGGCTTGTAGTCTTTCTCGTTCCCATGATGTTAATTAACATGGCTACTCTAAGAATGTCAGGAGCAGACAGACGAGAACAGAAAGAAGGCCGTGTAAATCTCTCATCAATGGCAAATAAAGTCGCTTATATCGCGGAAGATCTGAAATCAACGGGGACTCCGGCTGAAAGTGTAGCAGCAATCGTGAATCTTTCGGAATTAATTAGATACTCGGACCCGACTCCGGCAAAAAGCAAAATAGAACGCGATTTTGAAGACTCAATTAATAATCTCGTGAAAATTTCAGAAAGTAAGGACTTAGACGCAATATTAAGAGCCTGCACACTCGCAGAACGGGCACTAAAGGAACGCAACGAGTCAGTACGTAACTCAAAATAATAAAAAAATTCTCCGCCTCACTCCCACCCGCCCA
>JAFSWW010000104.1 GCA_017444345.1 Synergistaceae bacterium
ACTCCTTTCTCAAACTAAAATAAGACTCCTGACCTGATTCAATAGGGCCGGGAGTTTTATTTTTTTACTTTATGCGGTAGATAAAATTATCGTGGGCGGGCGGGTGGGAAGGACTCACTATGCGGCGGGGAATAACTTTATTATCTCTTGAATAAAATTTTACGCATAACCGAGTCGCTTTAAAGCAAGATTATTTTTACGCCATCCCGGAATTATTTTCACCCATAAATCAAGAAATACAGGCAGCCCCGTTATTTGTTCGAGTGAATTTCTTGACGACTCGCCTATTTTCTTAATCATTGAGCCTCCCGCACCGATTAAAATTTTTTTCTGGCCTTCAGTCTCTGTGATAAGTGAAGCGCGTATATATAATTTTTTCCTGTCAGGGAATTCGTCGGGGCTCTTATACTCGTCAATCTCAACGGCGACTCTGTGAGGTATCTCGTCACGCAGTAACATTAAAATTTTTTCGCGTATAATTTCACTTGCCATAAATCTTTCTGTCGTGTCCATTAATATATCAGGGTCATAAATGGGCTGGCCTTCAGGAAGTAAATTTTTCAATATATTAATCAGCTCATCAAGACCGCGCTTAAGTTTTGCCGAGATTGCTATTTTATGTCTGAACGCGCAAATTTTTATGTATTGTCCGAGTGCCTGCGCCGGGTTGAACTTGTCAGATTTATTTATGACGAGTATAACGGGCTTTGATTTAACAAGTTCGGCCATGTGAAAATCTTGAGAGTCTAAATTTTTCGTCCCGGCGTCGACAAGCCATAAAATTAAGTCGCACTCTTCTATAGCGTCAAGTATAGAATTATTCAGGAAATCGCCGAGCTTGTCAGAATTATTAAATATCCCCGGAGTATCAGTAAAAATTATTTGCGAATCAGAATCATTATATATGCACCTGATTAAATTTCTAGTCGTCTGAGGCTTGGGCGATATAATCACCGCATGAGTCTTTAACAGCGCATTAATTAGTGAAGACTTCCCGGCATTTGGACGGCCTATAACAGCAACAGTTCCGCACTTCATGATTTAATCAGGATCCAGAGAAAAGCAATGAGGTAATAATTTTTTCAGCTCGTATACTTTTGCGCCGTCCTTTGAAGCCATTACAACGAGCATATTTTTATTAAATTCCATGAGAGCTTGACGACACGCACCGCACGGGGGACATTCAACCGTAAAATAATCGTCCGAGTCCTCATGTGAACCGACTACGGCAACAGCTAGGGGATTGCGCATTCCTTGAGATACCATTATGACGACTCCGGCTCGTTCTGCACAAATTGTTACACCGTAAGAAGCATTCTCAACGTTGCAAGATAAAATTATTTCATCATTAGCAAATAATAAAGCTGCTCCGACATGAAAATGTGAATACGGCACATAGGCTCTATTAGCTGCTTCTCGTGCTTTATTTAACAAGTCTTCAGGCGTAATTTTTTCTGAAGGCCATAAATCTATTGCGGACAATTTATTAACCTGCCTTAAATTTATTATTAATTATTAATATGAGTAACTAGAATATTTTACACCATAAAAATTTTTGCATGTTGTATAATTTTCACGAAGGGAGCTTTATTTGCTGCGATGGCTAAATATAAGATTGAATATTATCGAGACAAGAACGGCAAAAGTGAATTACTTGATTTTATTAGGGGACTATTAGAATCTCTTGAGACTAACAAGGATTCACGTATACAATTTAGGCAGATAGCTAAACACTTAGATTTATTATCTGAACACGGTACAAATTTGCCGGAAAAATATACTAAGCACATCGACGAAAATATTTGGGAATTGCGTCCCGGCTCTAATAGAATATTTTATTTTTGTGTGTGCGGTGATACGTTTATAATGCTGCATCATTTCCGCAAGAAGACAAATAAGACTCCTAGAAACGAAATTTTACGAGCTAAGGCAGAACGCGATGATTATTTAAGGAGGAATAATTAATCATGGAATATGAAGATATTATTACATGGGAAGATTTTAAAGAATATGCCGGAACACATTATCCTGAAGCTAATAAAATATTAGAAGAAGCTCATAAAGAAGCAGAGATAATTTCTTCTATTATGAATATGAATATTAACAGCATAAATAAAGCTCCGAGATATATATCCCGCAAAAATTCTTATAACTCCGCAGCAAAATCAAGAAAACTCCGCGCCCGTTTATTGAGACTCCAGCATGCATAAAAAATTATTCCCCCTTGCCTATATTATCAGACAGGGGGATTATTTGCGCCGTCATGATTTATATTTTTTGATTCTGATTCTGGCTCTGATTCTGATTCTGACTCGTTAATTCTCGTGAGCTTTAACAGCGTTATTCTATGTTCTTCCAGTGCCTCGACTTTGATACGCCAGCCCCCGTATTTAAATATTTCGCCGGTCTCAGGGAAGCTCCCCGATAAAGTCAACACAAGCCCGCCTATACTCTCAGCATCTTCGCTCTTGAATTCACTTCCTAAAGCCTCGCTCAAGTTTTCAAGACTCATGCTGCCCTGAACTAAATATGTATTCTCGTCTAATTTCTGCAATTCCGGAGTCTCTTGATCGTATTCGTCCTGAATTTCGCCCACTATCTGCTCTAAAATATCTTCCATTGTTACGATTCCAGCCACGCCGCCGTATTCGTCAACTATTACAGCAATATGAATGTGTTCGCGCCTCATTGCTTCGAGTACTTCAGCCGTTCTGATAGTTTCAGGCACAAAAATGGGCTTGCGTAAAAGCGTCCTTACCTCACACGATAAATCAGAATCCAGCAAATTTTTTAGAGTATCTTTCACGTAAAGAATTCCTATAATATTATCCGGGCTTTCTTCATAGACGGGGATTCTTGAGTGTCCTTCTTCGATAAATAATTTCACTGCTTCACCGAGCGACTCGTCTGCCTCAAGAGCTATCATATCAGTCCGGGGTATCATAATTTCGTGTACCTTTGTCTCGTCAATATCAATAATTCCGTCAATCATTCGTCTTTCTCGTGCCTCAAGTGCGCCGCTCTCTTCGCCTATTTTCACAAATTGTTCTATTTCGTCGCGAGTTACAAAAACTTGCTGAGTCCCTAAATCCATATGCAATAACACGCCTATAAAAGACACGCATTTTTTCATGAGCCATGATACCGGAGCGATCAAGAAAGCAATTACCCTTAAAATCGGTGCGGAAAAAATCAAAACTTTTTCAGAATATACTATAGCGGCACTCTTTGGCAGAATCTCACCGAATATAACTATTAAAATTGTGAGAATGGGCACGACAACAGCAACCCAGCCAAACCCGAAAATTTCAAGAGTTATACTTGACGCAAGGGCACTTAACGAAATATTTACGACGTTATTAGCAATTAAGCAGACCCGCAAAGCCTCTTGTGTGTCATTAATCAGCCATTGAAACGTGGAATTAAGAAATCTATATTTGCCGCGTTCCTGAAGAGATAATAATTTGCTAGTTCCCGTTGCTGTTATTGAAGTCTCAGCCCCGCTGAAAAATGCAGACAAGAGAAATAATATAATGAAGCTCGAAATTATCAGGAGCATATTTTTACGCCCTCCCGGAAATCGCAGCAAGTAATTTACCCGCTATAATGTCCTGACGCTGCCACATAATTGATTCTTTCTCTTGAGTGTCGTGATCATAGCCCAGTAAATGCAAAAATGAGTGTGCAGTCATTAAGCAAATTGACTCGTTATAATTTAATTCAGGGTGAAGGCGTTTAACTTCTTCAGGGCAGATTACTATATCACCGAGTGCCAAGACTGGAAGCTCAGGGAGTCCGACTGATTCATTTTCCAGCATTGGGAATGATAATACATCCGTCGGTTCGTCAATATTTCTGTAAGTGCGGTTTAATTCGCGTATTGTGTCAGAGTCCGTGAACGTTAAAGAAATTTCTGCGGTCTCAAAATTTTTTGAGTCAGGGTAAATATTTAATAATTCCTTCTCTAAGACACTTTCAAATTCCGTAAAATTTATATCCGGGTCATCTTCAGGAGTATTAATGCATAAAGATAACTTCAAGAATAACTAACCTCTTTCATGAATAATAATATAAAAATTTTATTTCTTGCGCTCAATTTTCTTTACTTTTCGAGTGTGATACATGGACATTAAAACATTTATGAGCGTCTGTTTAATAATAGCAAAATCTTTCTGAGTAAAATTCACGTTGTCAAATTGTTTCTCGTTAATCTTGCTGGCGACTACCTGATTTACAATTTTCTCGATTGTGTTCGCGCCTTTATTTGAGTCCTCTGCCTCGACTTCTCGAATATTAGCGGCTCTTACTGCTGCTTCAACCGAGTCAGTAATCATTAATAAAGCTGTCTCGCGTGAACGAGGTGCAGGACCGGGATAACAGAATGAAGACCACTCAACATTTTCTCCCATTGCTACGGCCTTGTTATAAAAATATCTCGTGCAGGTCGTCCCGTGATGTTCGGCTATAAAGTCGCGTATCCTCTTAGGCAAATTCGCCTCGTAAGCAAGTTCCAGCCCGTCCCTTACATGTGAAATTATTGTCATTGAGCTTAACATCGGGGACATTTCGTCATGAGCATTGACTCCTCCGCCCTGATTCTCGACGAAATAATGAGGCTTTCTCAATTTGCCTATATCGTGATAATATGCGCCTGTACGCAATAAATTTATATTCATTCCGAGTTCTGCTCCGACTGCTTCTATTAATGTCGCTATAGTCAATGAATGCTGATAAGTTCCGGGAGCGTTTCTCTGTAATTCGCGCAATAACGGGCTTGACGGATAACTGACTTCACGCAGAGTCAAAATAGAAAGCGTGTCAATATATGGCTCAACAACCGGTAAAATCATCACAAATAAATAGCTCAAAATAGCCTCGTCCATATAATAAGAAATAGCCATCTGCCAGAATTCACCGAGCGGAATAAATAATCTGAAATTATCTCGAACCCACGCAGGCCCCGTAAAATATTCGATTAACATTCTCGCAGTAGTCAATAAAAATGTCATGAACAGGACTCTTCGTGAAAGCTGTTGACGATTTTCAAGATTTCGCAGTAAATAAAATCCCATTGTTGTAGCAATAAGTGCCAGCATAGCAAGTGAAATAGTATGAGAAACTGCTTGGCCGGTTATAATAAACACTCCCGACGCTGAAGCAATGAAAGCTAGACAAAATGCAGCATAATCAATCGCGCATAAATAAGCAATCACTACAGGAGCTAAACTCCCCGCGCCGTAATTTCCCATTCTTGCCGAAATTGTTTCACTGATCCACGCAGTAATTATTACGAAAATTGCGCACCACCATGAAGGTTTATTATCGCCCGCGCCTCGTTCTAAGATATTCAGCCATATGGGCAAAGCTATAACGCAAGCAAGAACTACACATAATTGAGCAATCGGGAATACATTTTCAGTATAGCCCTGAAGCCGTAATAAAATCGCTGTCTGTTCACTGACTATATCACCGCGATTAATAATAACGTCGCCCGGTTCGAGCTTTCTATCTATTACGGGTACTTCATCCATTACAGCTTGTTTGACTCTCTCTGTTAAATCTTCGTCAAGCCTGAAATTTAGATTTCCTTGTCCCGCTAAAATCTGATATATATAATTTGCATCGCTGGGAGTGAAGACTAATTTATTAATTTCTTCCCATAGAATTTTTGCCATTAACGGATTATTAGCTCTGTAAACTTTTTCGGCCTCAAGTCTGTCAATATAAGCTGCTCCGACTTTATTTGCGAGATTCAAGAGCCTTTCTTTGCTGTCTTTATCGAGTCTAATTAATGCCCGTAATAATCCCTCGTTCATATTTGCAGAATACGGAGATTTACGAGCCGAGTCCAAATCTTTTAATTCAAATATTGCTGTTAATCTTCGCTGGAGTCTTATTTTTGCCGATAAATCACGAACTGTAACGCCCGCAATACTCTCGCCCGCCATAGTCCTGAGATTCTTTGCTGCGTCCTGATCGTCAAATCTCATGTGTGAAATAACTCTATAGCTTTCCGGTGCAGGTTCGCCGACTTTGAAACTATCGCCCCGGCTGTTGAGTACTGCCCATTGAGCTAATACAAGAGAGACCCCGGCAATCAATAAAACTATTACGGGAATTATATAATCTCTTATTGTCTTGAGATTTAAATTTTTATTCTGGGAATACATTTATTTGCGCTCCTGATTCTCGGCCTCGTATTTAGCATAAGCCTGTACGATTCTCTGCACTATTTCATGTCTTACAACGTCGGCATCGCTTAAATCTATAAAGCCTATTCCCTTAATGCCTGATAGAATTTCTCTGACACTTCTAAGTCCTGATACAGTGCTGCCGGGTAAATCAACTTGTGTAATATCGCCTGTTATTACTGCCTTTGAGCCAAATCCTAAACGAGTCAAAAACATTTTCATTTGCCTGGGAGTCGTGTTTTGCGCCTCGTCAAGAATTATAAAACTTTCATTCAGAGTCCGCCCTCTCATATAAGCAAGCGGGACTATCTCAATGACTCCTTTATCGGCATAACGCATAAATTTTTCAGGCGATAATAAATCAAAGAATGCATCATATAACGGCCTGACATAAGGCTCAATTTTTTCGCGCAAATCACCGGGCAAATATCCTAAAGACTCGCCCGCTTCAACTGCAGGACGAACTAGGACGACTCTATTTACTTTGCCGGCCTTCAACATTGAGACAGCTTCACAGACTGCCAAATAAGTTTTGCCAGTACCAGCCGGGCCGGTTGCGAATAATATAAAATTGTCCCGAATTGCTTTAATATAAGCTCGCTGACCGGGAGTCTTAGCTCTTATCGGCTTACCTCGTGCAGTTGTGCAGATAATTTCAGAATAAAGCTCGGTGAGTCTCAATTCCCGACCTTCAGCAAGCGAGTCCATAGCTGCCCTAACATCCGACTCTTTTATTTCGTGGCCTTTACTTGCAACTGAAGATAATTCACGTATTAAATGCCCCGCGATTCTTACCGGTTCAGGATCAGGGCCGCTGATTTTAACGACCCCGTCCCTAATTGAAAGTGTAACAGGGTAACGGGATTCGATAGCTTTAAAATTTTCGTCGTTCTGACCGAGTAATCTAGCTTGAACGAATCCGTCGCCCGATAAAGGAATTTCCATTATGCCGGGTAAGCCTCCGGAGCTGCCTGCTCTTGAAGTCCTACATCACGTTTATTAGCGCGTGCGTATTTTTTCGGCAAGAAATCTTTTGCGACCTGCGGGAACATTATCCACGTTAAAGCGTCTTCAGGCTGAGTCGCCCATGGCTGGCAGCCTTTGCGGGCCTGTTCCATTTCGGGGGCAATCTTTTCACCGGGTCTGCAGGTTATAGGCTCTTCATCACCGATTGCTAATTTCTGGACTTCGGGATCAACTGGTGCGGGCGGTTGTCCATAATAGCCTAAGAAATATTGCCTGATTTCTTTCGGGAAACTCTTCCAGCGGCCTCTAAGTACGTTTACTGTCGCTTGAGTTCCTACCATTTGACTGGAAGGTGTTACGAGCGGCGGATAACCCATTGCTTTACGTACGACCGGGACTTCATTTAACACGTCTTCTAACTTGTCAAGCGCGTTCATTTCTCTTAACTGATTGACCATGTTTGAATACATGCCGCCCGGTATCTGATAGCGCAAAATATTAATATCGACTCCGGCAATCTCAGGAAGTAAATTTTTATATTTCTCGCGTAATTTCTTGAAATGCATACAAATCGGCAGTAAATCATCCATTTTGATTCCCGTGTCATATTCAGAACCTGCCAAAGCTGCGACAAGTGACTCAGTGGGAGGCTGACTCGTTCCGAGTGCAAACGGTGAAATTGCTGTATCAACGATTTCTGCGCCCGCCTCAATTCCTGCTAAATATGCCATGCTTGCAAGTCCCGTTGTATAATGGCTGTGAAGTTCGACGGGTAAATCAACTTTTTCTTTTATTGCTTTAACGAGTTTTGCGCAGTCCATAGGCCCTATTAGTCCGGCCATGTCCTTAATTGCTATTGAGTCCGCGCCCATTTCTGCCATTGATTTTGCCATATTTGCGAAAGTGTCAAGAGTATGAACCGGCGATAAAGTATAACTCATACAAAGCTGTAAATGCGCTCCCTCTTTCTTGACCTGATCGGCGGCGATCTCTACATTTCTTAAATCGTTAAGTGCATCAAAGCAGCGAATTATATCTATACCATTCCCGACGGCTTTCTTTACGAACTCGCGAACTACATCATCAGCATAATGACGATAACCGACTAAATTTTGACCGCGTAAAAGCATCTGTAATTTTGCTTTCTTGACTCTTGCGCGTATGAGTCTCAATCTCTCCCACGGGTCTTCATCAAGAAATCTCATAGCTGAGTCAAATGTCGCTCCGCCCCACATCTCTAAAGCCCAGTAGCCTGCATTGTCCATATATTCAAGAACGGGGAGCATGTCATCCGTCTTCATTCTTGTTGCTATTAAAGATTGATGGGCATCACGTAAAGCAGTCTCAGTAATGCGAACTCTTTTCTCTCCTGCCATTAAAATAATTCCTCCTGTTAAAATAATATTTATTATTGAATTTCTTGTATTATACTTTATTTTGCTTTAATTCTTTAATATTTCCTTAGCTTTGTCCCAGAAAGAGTCAAGTTCTTCAAGTGTATAATCAGATAAATTTTTGCCTTCAGAGCGCGCGCGATCTTCCATAATTTGAAAACGTTTCTTGAATTTCTCACAAACTCCGTTCAGTGCTGCGTCCGGGTCAACTTTGAGTCTTCGTGCTATATTAACCGTCATGAATAACACGTCCCCTAATTCGTCGGCTAAATGTTCGGGGTTATTTTCTTGAGCGGCCTCTTTGAGCTCGTTAATTTCCTCGTCGAGTTTAGCAAATAAAGGCTCATTACTTCCCTCGTGCCAGTCAAAACCTACATGGGCGGCCTTTGCTTGAATCCTGTCAGCTTTCAATAAAGGCGGGAGTCCGTCGGGGATTCCTGAAAGTATTGACGTGCTTTGATGTTTAGCGAGTCTTTCTTGAGCTTTGATTTTCTCCCAGTTCCGCAAAACTTCCTCGCTTGTGTCTGCCTTGACTTGGCCGAAAACATGAGGGTGTCTCCTGATTAATTTATCGCAAATCGCACGCACAACGTCTTTAATGTCAAAATCGCCGGACTCTTTTGCGAGTGAGGCGACAAATACGACTTGTAATAATAAATCGCCTGCTTCTTCTTTGATTGACTGCATATCTTTCTTTGTGATAGCGTCTGCCAGTTCGTAGGCCTCTTCAGTAATTGGAGTGCGTAAAGTCTCAAGAGTCTGCTTGCGGTCCCACGGACATCCCCCCGGAGCCCGGAGTCTCTCTATAATATTTACTATTTCATCAAAATAGTGTGATTCTGAGCTAGAAATTTTTATCCCCCCTCTTTCTTGTAACTTGAAATATAATAATTATATCGCGTTTCACAAATGAACTCGTGAATGGCAAAATTTTTTTATTATTTTATCAGGGGGATTTATAGAAATTTGCAAGAAAATATCATTAATGGCTGCTCACACAAATAACGGGATTTATAGAAATTTGCAGGAAATTATTATTAGTCGGCACTCACGCAGAATATTTATATAAATTTGCAGAAAATATTATTAATGTCTGCTCACATAAATAACGGGATTTATAGAAGTTTGCAGGAAATTATTATTAGTCGGCACTCACGCAGAATATTTATATAAATTTGCAGAAAATATTATTAGTGTCTGCTCACATAAAATAACATGATAAAATTTTCAAGAATAAATTTTTTTGCAGGCTCCATAATTCACAAAAATTTTTATCTCACATTATAATATCGCATATTATTTATTATTTTATTTGGGAGGATCTATTAAACTTTGAATGTAATCAAGAAATTAGCAGTTATTACAATATTAATATTTATGACTTCTACGACTTCACACGCAAGAATGACACTTACACCGCGAACAAATTACGATATTATTATAGCAGGAGCAGGAACAGGCGGAATATCTGCAGCAATTCAGGCCGCAAAAATGGGAGCTTCCGTCTTAGTCGTTGAACCGTCTTCCATGATAGGAGGCCAAGCAATCGCCGCAGGAGTCTCAACTGTAGACGACAAAAGCCGGCAAATGAGCGGAATATATCTCGATTTCTATAACCGCCTGAAAAATTATTATGACTCGCGCGGCAAATCAATGGGAACATGTTATTGGACTTCTCAGACTGTAGCATTTGAACCCAGAATCGGCCATGAAATTTTATTTGACATGATAAATGACGCAAGCCGCAAAAATAATCTTGATTTATTATTGAACTCTGAAATAATAAGCCTTAAAATCGGCAATAAATCAATTTCCGGAGTCAGCGTTAAGACTCAATCAGGGAAGCGCGATTATACCTGCAAAGTTTTAATTGACGCTACAGAATACGGCGATATGTTACCGCTTGCAAGAATAAATTACAGAGTCGGCAACTCTGAAGCAAAATTCTATAATCCTGAGTCAATGATTCAAGATATAACGTGGACGGCTGTAATCCGCAAATATCCCAGCGGAGTCCCTGCATATTTAAGGCCGTTATATCCTTTGCCCGGTTATGAACTCGCTAAACGAAATTATGAGGCATTTGTAAGTAAAGACGGTGCTAATTTCCGCAATGTCTTCCCGATTGAGACTCCTGTAAATTTTCTTACTCATAATGCATACAGGGGGCTGCCTGACTCTTCTAATCCATATAACTATAATGCAGACGCTCAAAATCGAGTATACATCACGAAAACTAGCATAAACTGGGGCAATGATTACCCCGGGACTTATTCATGGGAAGGCAAAAGGGGACTCCCTGCGGCATATCTTGAAGACAAAAATTTTAGACTCCAAATTGAGCGCGAGGCATTAATTAAGACTCTCAACTTTATATATTACATGCAAAACGAACTCGGCGAGGACTGGTCAGTAGCTGATGACGAATATTATAATCAAGTTTTACCGGAAGCAGCAAAGACTCTCCCATATGAATGGCAGGAAATAGCCCGCAGAATGCCCCCGATTCCCTATGTAAGAGAGTCAAGACGAATAATTAATAAAAATTTTACTCTGACATCACATGAATTACTGCAAAATTCTTTGAGTTACAGGGACGGACGCACGAGCCATGAATTTTATGACGCAATCGCAATCGGAGGCTATATATTAGACCTTCACGGAGCTACTAGAGACGCAGATATGGAATGGGATTTTAACGAGCGTGAACAGTCAATGATAACGAACAGACCCCGCGGCCCCTTTCAAGTTCCCATGCGAATATTAATCCCCGACGGAATTGACGGACTTATTGCAGCAGAAAAAA
This sequence comes from Synergistaceae bacterium, assembly GCA_017444345.1. Taxonomy (NCBI): domain Bacteria; kingdom Thermotogati; phylum Synergistota; class Synergistia; order Synergistales; family Synergistaceae; species Synergistaceae bacterium. Next base: position 11,358 of record JAFSWW010000104.1, read on the forward strand.
ATTTATCAATGACTCGTTTAACTTCAGGAGCTCTGAGACTACAGCCTATAACAATGATGACCGGCCAAGCAGCAGGAGCTTTAGCAGCTTTGAGCGCACGAGACAATAAAGCACCCCGTTTTATTCACCCGATGAGAGTCCAGTGGGAATTATTAAATTCAGGAGTAAATCTCTCACTCTGCAAATATTCAGACGTTCCCCCCGAACATGAATTAAATAAAACTATTCAAATATCAAACATGTATGGATTCTTGCCTGCAAAAGAATATCCGCACGCGCCTTCTTATAATATTGAAGACAGGGACGATCCTGTTTTAGCAATGGCACTTATTCGCGGACATGATAAAGGAGTTTTCGGGCTTGATGAGTTAATTACTAGACGGGACGCAAAAGAAATTATTAACAAGGCTCAAAAAATTTTATCAGTCTCAAGTCAAGATAATAAAACGGGAATAAATAACAAACTTGATAATTATATTACACGCGGAGATTTTATCAGGGCAATATGTGAGGCATTCCCGCGAATTTCAGAAGCTCCAGCACCTAAACGCTATAGAATCCCGTTCAAAACAGGCTCTCACAGGAATTCAGAATATGTGAATATTTTAGCAAAACTGGGAATTCTTGACATTTACAGGAATGAGAGAGAATTTCATTACGGGCGGCCGGTTACTAAGGCTGAAGCGGCTGATATAATCGTGAAGTCTTGTATAATTATTTCTGCTCTGCATTAACTGTAATATTTATTATATAATTCCGATAATTATTTAACAGGAAATTTTTACAAGAAGGGGAGTCAGCATACTAGAATGAGAATAAATCATAATTTACCGGCGTTACAGGCAATTGATATATTAGCGAAAAATAATGACTCGCTGCAAAAATCTATGGAAGCATTATCGAGCGGCTTACGTGTAAATCTTGCTTCAGATGACGCGTCAGGACTGGCAATCAGCGAAAAAATGCGCTCACAAATAGCGGGCTATGATGTCGCGATTCGTAATTCTCAAGACGGTATCTCAATGCTTAGGACGGCAGAAGGTGCTTTGTCAGATGCTGACTCTTTCCTGCAAAGAATGCGCGAATTATCTATACAAGCAAGTAACGAGACTTTGACTTCACAGGACAGAAATTTTATTCAGGAAGAAATTAATAATTTACGCACTCAAATAAATATAATCTCTCAGACTACGCAATTTAATAAACGCAAATTACTTGACGGCAGCACGGGGATTTTATGGTCAAGCGATAATTTGAATCTCAAAGCAATATTAACCGGCGATGACTCAATCGAAAATATTTCACCCGAAAAAAATTACAGAATCGAAATTAATTCAAACCCGGGGGCGGCTCAAATCGTTAAAAGCAATATAATCAAAGGCATTTACACGGGCGAATTCATTGACGAAATTATTTATAACGATGACGGCGAAGAAGAAGAAATTTTGCGGGTCATTGCAGAGAATGAGAATACTTTACGCGACATCGAAAATTTTTATAACTCCGACGGAAATTTTATTATCGAGCAGCCTCAACTATTAAATATAACTCAAGGGGACGGCAAAAGCGCAGGAGTCATGATTTACGGCCAAGATACTTTAAGGGACGTAACAAATAAAATTAATGACGCTATAGCAAATAAACTCGGTCAAGCAAAATATACTAATGACGCTGTGCACTTCGCTACAATTTCAGACGGCACCGCGAATACTCCGGAATCAATTAATACACGTGAGAATATTTATGACTCAGACGGCAATATAACAGGCTATAATATAAATGCTTCAATCGTGATTAGATCTGCAATTTCAGGCAAAACGGGAGAGCTTCATTTTACGGGCGATGAAGATTTAATGCGGGCACTTGGCCTTAATACTGTTCAATACGCGCGAGAAAACACGCATAATGTCTCGATTTATGACGCTCACACGAACGAGAATATAATACGCGACTCAAAAGTTACAGGAAATAGAATTAAAGGCGTAATAAGTTCAAATCTTGATATTGAATTTGCACCTAACGCAGGACTCGAGTCTGTCTGGAATGAGACTTCAAAGCAATATAATTTTTCAAGCATAGGCAGATATTCCGGCAAAATTCACGTAACTGATAACAGCTTATACTTTCAAACAGGAACGAATCAGGACGAAAAAATTTCTGTTCAATTCGGCGATATGTCGGCAAATTCTTTAGGACTTGACGGCGTGAATGTCTTGACTCGCGAGTCTGCAATGCGTTCAACGGGAATAATTGACGCGGCTATAGATAAAATTGTCAAAGAACGCACTAAAATTGTTTCTTATGAGCAGGTACTTGAGAATACTTTATCGAGCCTTGCAATCTCAAGCACTAATCTTGTAGACACTAACAGCCGCCTAACTGATGCAGATATGGCAAAATCCGTCTTGCGCTATATGGAGTTCCAAATTTTAAGCCAGTCAGAAACAGCTATAATCATACAGGCAAATCAAAATCCCCAGTCAGTATTAAGTTTATTAGATTTCGGAAATAGCAGCGACAACGAATAATAAAAAAATTTCTCTCTGAACTCGTTACAAATTCAGAGAGATTACTTTATCAATGCGGAGGGGGAGAATCGAACTCCCACGATGCTTAAATTGATCACAAGATCCTTAGTCTTGCGCGTCTACCAATTCCGCCACCCCCGCGAATTACTTATGAGGTATGACAGAAAAATATTATACACTCGAAAATTTTTGCGTCAAGTTATGTTAAAATTTTTTGTGAGAATAAATTATTTATTTAAGGGAGGCTTTATTCATGTCAAAATTTATTATTTCATTATTAAGTATATTTCTTGCGTCCGTGTCATTTGCGGGAGAAGTCGAAATTATTTCATTGCTTGACGTTCAGGGCGATGGGAAGCCGGAATTATTAATCGGAGCCAGCGAGTCGCAATTAAAGCAATATTTACCGGCGGGCAAAATGCCGAGTCAAATTCTAGCATATTTCGTGAAGGTCAACAATCAGGGAATATTATTCGACACGGGACTAAGCGACGGCCATATAGTTAAGGAACTCGCAAAGAATAATATCAAGCCTGAAGACGTGAAAATCATAATGCTGACTCATTTACATCCTGACCATTTCGGGGGATTGATCGACAAGCAGGAAAAGCCGGTATTTCCGAACGCTGCTATTTATATTTCTGAAATTGAGCGCGATTACTGGGTAAATGACAAGCGGGACGAGAAAGTTTTGACGGCACTTGAGCCATATAGTGAACAGATTGATTTTTTCAAGTTCGGCGATGAGGTAATCAAGGGAGTGAAAGCTCTTGACGCTTCAGGACATACACCGGGCCACACAGTTTTTGAAGTCGGCAATAAGGAAAAAATTTTAATAGTCGGCGATATAATGCACTTTCCGGAGATTCAACTGCCCTGCCCTAATGTTTCAGTAAAATATGACACTGACCCGGACAAAGCGAGAGAGTCAAGAATCAAAATTTTAGATTATGCAGCGAAGAATAATTTAACTATTGCGGGAATGCACATAACACCGCCGGGAATTTGCAAGATAATAAAATCAGGTTCAGGCTACGAGAAAAAGTAGTGAATAAAAATTTTGCCCCGTGTTTAATAAATAAATGCGAATAAATGTGGGGCTTTATGCTATAATTTGCGAAAAATTTACGTATTAGGAAGGATTGACAACTTTGACCGATAATTTGTATAATGGCTCACGGCTCACGGCTCACGGCTCACGAGGTAGGTTCTGTCCAGTTTTCTATAATTGTCCCGGTTTATAATTGCGAGAAATATTTAAATAAGTGCTTAGACAGCCTTTGCAATCAAGATATTTACACCCTCACGAACTCACGAAATTATGAAATTATCATAGTAGATGACGGCTCAACGGATAAGAGCCCGGAAATTTGCGATTCTTACGCTGAAAAGTTTTCATTTATTCATGTAACACACACGGAAAATCACGGAGCAAGCCACGCAAGAAATACAGCATTAAAACAATGTCAGGGCAATTATATAATGTTTTGTGATTCAGATGATTTTGTCTCGCCGCAGTTAATTTCTTTAATGACTCGAACTGTTGAACTTGATAATCAGGCCGATATGTTTATATTCAAATATTTTAATAATAAATTGCCTGCTGATAAATGGCCGGATTATAATATTTCTGATATAAAAATTTCTGACTGGGTGAATATAACAAGCGATAAATTATGCTTTAAAGTCTTAAATAATGACAATATAGGCGGCTTTCTATGGAATAAAGTTTATAAACGAGAAATTTTGCAGGGACATTATTTTGACGAAAATATACGTGTTTTGGATGATCAGCCTTGGGTTATTGAGTTATTATGTATTCATAAAAATATGCGTATATTCTGCCTGAATTATTATTTATATTGTTATGTTCGTCATAATCAATTCGGTCAAACTAGAGATCCGAGAATGATTTACGATAAAAACGGGTTGAGCTGGTTTATAATTGCACTTGAGAAAGAATTAACTATAAAAAATTTACCGCCGTTAATGCACGAACAGATAGAATATGCAATGTACTACTGGGCAACATGTAATTATTATCAGGCCGGGAATCTCATGACTGACGAAACGCGCGAGAAAGTAAAATTTTTATTGCGTAAATATGCGCTGAAATATTATTTCAAGTCCGGCTATTCTCTATGGTCAAAAATAAAATCTTTTATCAGGCACATATTAATAACGTTTCACATATACAAGAAATATAAATAAGCCCCGTACACTCGCACGGGGTCATAAAATTTTCACGAGTTCAAATTATTCAACCTGCTAAATAATTCGTCTTTATCGTGGCCGATTATCAGCGTTATAGAAGTCGCCCGGCTGTCAGATTGAATTAATCTCTCGTTAGTTATCCCGCATAATTCAGCCAGTGCCATTGCGCCTTGTTTTACTGATTCGTCGGAGTTCGGCGGGTAAATTATGCTTGAATATCTATAATCATAGTGTCTAGCATTGCCCGTATATGGGACTTCTATGCCGATCCTTTGGAAAATTTGAGCCGCTCTCTTGCCTATACCTTTTTCGCCGTCGCCGTTGAGGATTCTAATACTTAAAATTTTGTCGCGTAACTCGGCGATTTTATTAGTATCGAGCGCAGAATTATTTGTATTTTCCGGTTTCTCTGTTAAATCGAGTCCGGCGTTTGCTTCCTGTAACTCTTCATTTGCAGGCGTAAATTTTGCTGATAACTGCGCGGAAAATGCGGCGTTGTCGAGAATCCAGTAACTAATATTTTTGCTGAATCCTGATTTGCCGGGAGCCATAAACATTTTTATTCGGTCAGGCGTTAAAGAATTCGCGAATTGTAATAATTTCAGTGCCTCCAACGGTGCTAAATCCGTGTCTATAGCGTCCATTACTTCACTGACTAGTCCGGGAATCTTTGGAATTATCGCCGGAGTCTTTAACTTTTCCATGACTATATTAATAAATTTCTGCTGTCTCTGAACGCGCCCTATATCGCCTAAGGGGTCATGCCTGAATCTCACGTAGCCCAGAGCCGTTTTGCCGTCTAAATGCTGCTGGCCTTTAGGAATATTTATAAACAATTTGCCCGAATAGTCCGTGTAATATAATTTTTTCTCCACGTAAATATCAACTCCGCCGAGTAAATCTATAATGCGCGGGAAACTCTTATAATTAATCTTCACGAAATAATCAATCGGGAGTCCGGTCAAGTTTACAAGAGTCTCCCGTAATAAATTAATCCCCCCGTAAACATAAGCATGATTAATCTTGTCCCAGCTCCGGCCGGGAATGTAAACGCGCGAGTCTCTAGGAATTGAAGCGATTCGCAGGCCCATATTATCAGCGTCAAAAATTGCAAGTGCTATAGCGTCAGTTCGTGAAGCTCCGTCTACGTTGTCAAGTCCGACTATTAAGACATTTACAGAACCTTTTGCGGCCTCCTTTTGTCTCTGTTCGGAAATTACTAGATCTGAATCAGCTGATACGCTGCCTGCTTGGCCTGATTGAACGGTTTTATTTTCGCGTGTTCGTGATAGGGGGATCGGCAAAATATTCGGGTCGTTCCATACTTCGAGAAGTTTAACAGCTGCCCCCCCGATTAATGAAGCAACTATTGTAAATGTTATGCCTAAAATTTTAAGTATTCTCATATTATGATAATCACCTCTTGAAAAAATTAATATTTATATAAATTATTTGACATTATATAGATTTCCACTAAGTGAGGCACAAGAAAACGAATTCCTTTATTTTGTCTCACACGCTCGCGAATTTCAGTACTCGATATTGCGAACTGGGGGATCTCTATATATTTTAAATCATCGCGTATAAATTTCGGGAGTCTCTCTATTCCGTCAACAGGATAACCAGGCCGTCTTGCTGTAACGAGTGTGCATAATTCGGGAATTTTCTCGAATTCAAACCATGTCGTAATAGAGAGCATCGCATCAAGCCCAGTGATAAAAAATAGCTCGCCGGGATTAATTCCTGACTGCACGAACTCTCTTAATGTGTCTATAGTATAAGATGACTCTTGCCTGTCAATTTCTGTGCGTGAGACTGAATATTCAAGAACTCCGGCCGTAGCTAAAAGAGTCATTGCGTATCTGTCTTCACCCGGAGTAACGCGGTTATTTACTTTATGCGGGGGATCTCCGGTCGGTACAAAGATTAAACGTTCAAGATTTAATATTCTGCGTGCTTCTTCTGCGGCCAGTAAATGCCCATAATGAATCGGATCAAATGTGCCGCCCATTATTCCCGTTCTCATGTTACTATTTCAGGCTCAAAATTAAATTCTTCGCCGCCTATGTAAATTTTATCGCCCTCACGAGCTCCCGCAGCCTCTAAAGCCTCTTCTATCTTGAGAGATTTTAACAGGCCCGCAAATTTCTTTAATGAGTCCTCATGATCGAAATTAATTCGTGATACGGCCTTCTCAAAATTTTCATGTTCGATTCTGAATGAGCCATCAGATAATCTAATTATATTTACAGGTTTACGGGATGATTTGCTGGATCTCTTTCTCATGGGAAGCTCAATAATTTTATTTGCGTCATAATCGAGTTTAACAGCCGGAGTCCTTCTCACTAAGCCGGCAATTTGCTTTATTAATTCCGGGATATTCTCGCCTGTTAAAGCACTCACGCTGATATATGGCATATTTAAATTTTGTGAGTAATTGCGCAAGATTTCAGAATTTGACTCAGTGCCTGCTATATCTATTTTATTCCCGATTACTATACAAGGCCGGTTATATAAATCTGCTCCGTATTGTTTGAACTCGTTTAATAGCGCGTCAAAAGTTGAAACCGGATCATTTTGCGATAAATCAATGACGTGTAATAAAATTCTAGTTCTCTCAACATGCCGCAAAAATTGAAGTCCGAGTCCCTTCCCCTCGTGAGCTCCCTCAATTAGGCCGGGTAAATCAGCAATTACTACTTGAGCATCATCAACAGCAAGGACTCCGAGATTCGGCGTTAAAGTCGTAAATGGATAACCGGCGATTCTAGGTTTTGCCCCGCTTATTGCAGCTAAGATACTTGATTTGCCGGCATTAGGGAATCCTGCGAGTCCTACATCAGCGATTAATTTAAGCTCAAGAGTTAAATTTTTTTCCTCGCCGGGGTCTCCTTTTTCGGCAAATTTAGGAGCGCGCCTCTGTGAACTTGCAAAATGAGTATTGCCCCTTCCGCCTCTGCCTCCATGTGCAGCGATAAAACTTTGTCCCGGTTCCGTCAAATCAGCGAGTATATTATTATTCTCGTCCCGTAAAAGAGTCCCGCACGGCACAAAAATTTTTAAGTCTTCACCATTTGCGCCGGTTCGTAAAGCTCCTGAGCCATGCCCGCCGTTACCTGCCTGAAATCTTTTGTTATACTCGAAATCAGCAAGTGTAACTATACCGCCGACTGCCTCAATAATTACATCTCCGCCCTTGCCGCCGTCTGCTCCGTCTGGGCCGCCCTTAGGAATGAATTTCTCTCGCCTGAAACTCATTGCACCGTTGCCGCCTCGACCTGCTTTTATGAAAATTTCTGCTAAATCTACAAATTTCATGTATATATATTCTGATAAAAAAATTTGCCCCATTCAAGCGGGGCATTATTGACCATCAACAAAAATTTTTACTCAACCGGGGCCGGCTCAACTGAGACAAATTTTCTGCTTTGTCTAGTGTGATAGCTGACTTTTCCGGGAACTAACGCAAATAACGTGAAATCGCGTCCGAGTCCTACGTGCTTGCCGGGGTGAACTTTTGTCCCGCACTGTCTAACAAGAATGCTTCCGGCGTTTACTGTCTGACCCGCGAAAACTTTAATCCCGCGATATTTGGGCTGACTGTCGCGTCCGTTCGTGGAGCTGCCCTGCCCCTTCTTATGCGCAAAAAACTGTAAATCAAAGAATTTCATTTGCTGACCTCCGAGTTAAATTTTACTTTCACGAATTCGGGATTTTGCCGGGCGATTTGCTTTAAAGATTCTGCGATTGTCAGAGTCAATAAAAATATTTTCTCGCTCTCATTAACAGGCCAAGTGATTCGCATTATGGGAATTTTATTATCTATTAAATATTTTAGGCCGTCGACTTCCGCAATATCATCGAGTCCGAGTATCAAAGAATGCATTAAAGCCGATACAGCAGCACAGATAATATCTTGACCCTTTTCCGCCGAACCTGAATGACCCGAACACTCAATCCCGTTTAAAATTTTGTCCTGATAAAATAATTTTACTTGAATCAAGTTTTATTTATGCGTCAATACTCTTAATCACGACTTCAGTAAAATATTGTCTATGGCCGTGCATTTTGCGAATATTTTTCTTGCTTTTGTACTTGAAAACGAGAACTTTATCGGATCTTGCCTGCTTGACTATTTCAGCGGTAACCCTTGCGCCGTCAACATAGGGAGTTCCGAATTTTGCGCTGCCCTCGTCCGGAGCTACCATTAAAATTTTGTCGAATACTATTTCTGTACTAGTTTCGCCGGGTAATTTCTCGATTCTGAACTTATCGCCGACACTTGCGCGGTACTGTTTGCCGCCTGTTTCGATTACTGCATACATGATAAAAATTTTTCCTCCTTCGCTGATAAAGGCTCATGATTTCATGATTCAATAAATGCCCTTGTCAAGCGTTTATGTTATGCAAGAAATTATAACAGAATAAATAAATATTTGCGTATAACAGCGTGATATAATGACTCTCGCAAATAAAAATTTTAAGCAGGAAATATAATTTTTACAGCTACATTTACAGCTACAAGAATATAATATTATTTCAGTGATTGCAAATATTCATAAGCACAAAAATTATCGCACTAAATTTATTACGTGAAAGCTCGTTAAAGAATGATATAATGTCCGACGTAAATAAAAATTTTTCAAGCAGGAAATATAAATTTTACTAATACATTTACTAATACAAAAAAGTGTTTTAATTCAAGATATAGCAATCACTCACAGATCTAAAAATTTTCGTATAATTGCAATTTTTGATTCACATAAAAATTTGCCGCAAAAAATAAAATTATTCGCTCCCTCAGGCCTTCAATGAGTCCCGCGCGTGAATATAAAATTTTTAGAACTGGGCATAAATAAACGCAGACTCGCCGACCCGTCCGAATAATATAATCATCACTGCAAATATAAACGTGAATATTCCCGAAAAATTTTTTTCTCTAGTTAATGCCAAATCATAAAGAAATAATATAAATATTTCAGCAAATAAAATCACTGCATACACTGCGCAGGTATTATCGCCCGTAAAAATTAAAATCGTGTTCGTTATCGCGCTTAGTGAAATATCAAAATTTGTTATCATGCATGAGTAATAATTTATTGCCGCGTTAAAATTTATAGCCCTGAATGGCACCCATAAAAGAATTACTATAATGAACGTAAGAAATTTATTTTTCCTGCTAATAAAATATACGCATAAACCGTGAGAAATTCCCCATAATAAAAAATTTATTCCCGAACCGTGCCAAATTCCTGAAACTAGAAAAGTTATGATTACATTTATAAATTTGCGTAAATTACTGCAGCGACTCCCGCCCAGTGGTATATAAATATAATCTCTAAGCCATGACGAGAAAGAAATATGCCAGCGAGTCCAGAATTCTTTTATTTTGCTTGAGAAATAGGGCGCGTAAAAATTTCTTGTCTCTCTAAAGCCTAAAATTTTCATTAAACCGTTAGAAATATCCGACCAGCCCGAAAAATCCGCGTAAATCTCAATCGCATATAAGAACGCAGCCAGCCAAAGACTCAAGCCCGGAACTCCTGAAATATTCCCGTGTATAGAATTAACATAACTTGTTATCATGTTCGCAACGCATAATTTCTTGAATAGCCCGGCAAGAATCAAGAAAACCCCCGACTTTGCAGATATATAATTAAATTCTAAGCGCGTCAAATCTTGTGTGAATTCATTTATCCGCATGACAGGCCCGCTCAAAATCTGCGTGAACATCGAAATATAATTTATATAGTCAATTAATGGGACTGGCTTAATTTTTCCGTTATAGATTTCCATATAAAATATAATTATCTTGAGCGTATAAAATGAGATTCCGGCGGGAATTATTAATTTTAGAGTGTGTTCGTGAAATAATCCGGAAGCAATAAAATTATATTTTGTGAATGCTAGAGTCAAGACAACAGGAATAATAGCAAGGGTCAAGAAAATTTTATTTCTATAACGAGCTAATAATAACGCCATATAATACGAAAAAATTATCTCGCATGAAAAAATTATAATTACTTCCCAGTTTGCAGCAATACTCACATAAAATAAAGCATTGCCGGCCAGCAAAATATATTTTTTTAGTGAATTACAAGTAACGTGATACAGAAATATTATTACAAGCGCAAAAATTATAAACGTGATTATATTATTATTTATCATGATTAAATATTAAATCTCATAATCTTTGAAAGCTGCCGGATCTATTGATTTGAATTCGACGACTTCACGGACATTGACGCAGAAATTATTTATTATCATGAGCCTTACTAAAATATGCCCGTCGATTAAGATTATATGTTTCTCCTTTGCGTAGTCTTGTGCAGGCTTTGAAAAACTTGCATTTGTTACGAGGAGTCCCCTCCCTGCCTTGCGTGTTACAGCGTCTCCGAATGTCTGCATATTCCAGCTTGTTATAATGCTGCCCTTTTCTAGCTTTCTTGCTTGAATATAAATCGGATTATAGCCCGGCCTGTCTTCAACTATTATGCCCTGAATCGCTGAACTTGCCGTGCGTCTCCGTGCGTTCTTGTAGACTTCATAGCCCATTCTGATTAACAGGTCAGTAATAAGCTGCTCAAATCCCGTTTGCGATAAAGTGTTGATTTTCGCCAAGATTTGATAAGATAGATTCTGATAGTCCGAGCTTTCAGAGTCAGAGCCGATATTAAAATTTAAATCCGATTGTTCATTCATGATAATAATTATAAATTTTTGTAGTGAAAACTCAAACCCGCAAAACATTCTATTGTGTCATCAGATTCGTGCGCAAATTTTTTTATGAGTTCAGCAAGAGTCTTTATATAAAGCTCCGTCAAGCCGTCATAAATTACCCCGTCGCAAAATATATTATCTGATACGAGAATTAAATTATTTGATATAGCTTTTATGCTCATTATGTCATCAAAAATTTTTGTTATTACAGAGTCAGAATTATTTGTATTATCACCGTCAAAAATTTCATTAGCTGTCAAAGCTGTTAGGGATTCTATTAAGACGCTTGAGTTATGACAGGACTCGGCGATTTCTGAGAGATTATTATATTTTTCGATCGTTATAAAATTTTGTTCTTCCCTCATTAATTTATGACGCTTTACACGTTCGAGCATTTCATTATCGTTATTATCAATTTTTGACGCAGCTATATAAATTTTTTTCGAGCCGGTTAATAATTTCTCAGCAATAAAACTCTTTCCGCTGCCTGCTGATCCTGAAATCAATATAAACATTTTGCCCCCTTTGCCCCCTTGTTTGTAATAATAATTTCTATGATATACGCCCGCTCGTAATTATTCGCAAATATTCACGAAAATTTTTATTCCCGCCTATTATTGCAAGCTGCCTAATAAATTATATGCCCGTTCGTAAAATATCGCTGTCTCACTTGTTATAATAATGCGCCCGTCCGTTGTCTTAATGTGTAAAAATTATATTGCTAGTTCGTAAAATATCGCCTTATCATGTTAAATGCTGTCTCGCTCGTAATTATTCGCAAATATTCACAAAAATTTTTATTCCCGCCTGTTGTTGCCAGCTGCCTAATAAATTATATGTCCGTTCGTAAAATATCGCTGTCTCACTTGTTATAATAATATGCCTGTCCGTAATTATTCCCGTAAATTCTCGCTTTAACACTATAAAAATTTTGTCTCACTCATTTTATCAAGTATAATAGCTTAAAATCTTTATTTAGGAGTAAAATTTGTTTGATTAGACGAGTAATAATTATAATATCTTTCTTGTTAATTATGATTTCAACTGCTCATGCAAAAATTTTGATAACTTGCAGCTCGTTCCCTGTGTTTGATTTTGCGCGGGAGATTGCCGGAGATCATGCAAATATAAAGCTGCTTTTACGTCCGGGAATGGAGCCTCACGAGTTTGAGCCTTCTACACGCGATATATTAATCTTGAATGAGTCAGATATATTTATTTACACTGGGCCGGAGCTTGAACACTGGGCCGGAAAAATTTCGCACTCACTTGAGAAGACTCACATAATAAACGCCTCGCAAAATATAGAATTAATTAATAATGACCCTCATATTTGGATGGACATGCAGAAAGCCTCGCACATGGCCGCAAATATTTTAATGGGCTTGCTTAAAGTTGACTCCGATAACGCAGAAATTTATAACGAGAATGCGCAAAAATTTTTGAGTAAATTATCAGAACTTGACTCGGAATTTATGAGCCTTCCCAGAAATAAAACTCTTGTTTTTGCCGGTGAATTTGCCTGTAAATATTTTATTGAGCGTTACAAGTTTAAATATATTTCAGCTTATGACGGTGAGAACGAGCCGGGAATTAAACGAGTTGCAGAGATTATAAAATTTATCCGCGAAAACGGGACAAAATATATTCTTGCTGACAAGTTCGGAATTTCACAAATAACGCGCTCGATTGCAAACGAGACTGACACGAAAATTTTAATATTTAACACTGCTCACACGTCTTCAGAAGATGACTCATTTCTTGAAATTATGAGCAGTAATCTTGACTCGCTTAAAACTATATTAGATGAATGAAAGATTAAATCTCGATAATATAACAATCAAATATGCTGACAAGTTAATAATAAATAATGTCTCACTGAAAGCAAATTCAGGCGAAATGATATTTATTACGGGCACTAACGGATCGGGGAAGAGTACTCTAATTCGGGGTATTGCCGGGCTTATTCCGTTAAGTTCGGGGCAAATTGAGAGATTCGGCAGAATTTCATACGTTCCGCAAATAGAAGAGGCTGACAGGGACTTCCCGGCGAAAGTCATAGAAATAATATTAACTGGTACACAGAGACCGGGACAAATTTTTTACTCAAAACATGATAAGGAACTCGCAAAAAATTTATTGAATGAGCTAAAAATTTCAGACTTGGCCGAACATGAAATAAAGACTCTTTCAGGCGGGCAGTTAAAGCGTGTATTTATAGCTCGTGCTTTATGCGGGGAGCCTGATATATTGCTGCTCGATGAACCTTGCGCGGGACTTGACAGCGAGGCACATGATATTTTATTCACGATTTTACGCAAAAAAATTTCTGAAGGCTGCTTAATCTTAATGGTAACTCATGATGATTCAGATTTGGACGGCATAAGGGACTCAAGAGTCATAAAACTTTCGCACGGGAGAATTATATAAATGAGTGAAATTCTTGATTTACTGCAATATTCATTTGTACAGAGGGCATTAATAGCTGGCTCATTAATTTCAATATGTGCGTCGATTCTTGGCGTTATTCTCGTGTTAAAGCATTATTCTTTAATAGGTCATGGCTTATCAGAAATCGGTTTTGCGTCGTTGTCAATTGCTGCGGCTTTGAAGATTTCAGCGATTTACATAACTGCACCGGCTGTGATAATTGCTGCGTTTATAATCATGTTCGTTAGTGAGAGATTCAAGACTGCGGGAGATATTGCGATTGCTGTAGCCTCGTCTGCTGCTCTTTCACTGGGAGTAATAATCTCGTCTTTATCGGGTTCAGCGTCAAACATGTCATCATATTTATTCGGGAGCGTCTTGGCCTTGAATGAGAGTGATTTAATTTTTGCGGTGATTCTGGCGGTGATATTTATTATTGTGTTCGTGATATTTTATAATCGCTTTTTCCTGATTACATATAATGAAGATTACGCGCGTTCACTGGGGATAAATATAATATTCTATCAGGCTTTAATTTCTATCTTGACGGCCCTAATAATAGTAACTGGTATGCGAATAATGGGAACTCTTTTAATATCGGGCGTGATAATACTTCCTGCAGTGAGTGCGAAAAATTTAGCGTCAGGCTTCAAAAGTTTAGTGATTTATTCTGCTATAATTTCGTTTATAGCATTTATGGCGGGATTGACTCTTTCATTTGCTGTGAACATTCCGGCGGGTGCGGGAGTAATTCTAGCTAATACAATAATATTAATTCTCGTGAAAGTGTTTATAAAATAATGACCGGTAAAGGACATAGAATATCAACTTTTTCATTTGTATTAGGAGCGACGGGCTCACCTTTAGCAGCTGCAATGAGTTTATTTGGCAGTACATTTCCTGACTCGTCCGAGTATCTTTTTTTCGGTAAAAGGCGGAATCGTTATCACAGGCGTTATACACACTGGTTTTTGCCGTGGCTGTTTCTTGCGTATACATGTTTTGAGCGTTCGGGGTGGATAGTTCCGAGAATTTCGGCACTAGTTGACGGACGGGGTGCACATTTAGACGTATGGTCATGCGCGGGATTCTGGTTTATGGGATGTCTGCTGCATATTTTAGAAGACGCATGGTGCGGGACAGTGCCATTTTTGAGGCCTTGGAAGCGTACGGTCGGGCTGCATATTTTCCATATGTCAAAGAAGATCGGCCAAATGAGTCGCGGAGAAATAAATTTTGTGTTATGCACGGTGATAATTTCGTTATTTGCTTTCGGAGTAAGATTCTTCACTGTTAAAAGTTTTATAGATTTCTGTTATAGATTCTGGCAAAGTATTTAATTAATTGTGATATAATTCAAGAAAATAAATTTTCAGCAATAGGAGTGTTGACAGTGCCAAAATTTTCTGACATAATTGGCTTCACGGCTTCACGGCTTCACGGCTTCACGGCTTCACGGCTTCACGGCTTCACGGCTTCACGGCTATTGTCATATCCTTTTAGCATATCACAAGAATAATTCACACACAAGACTAACAAGAATAAATAAAATTTTTTTGTTTTCTCGTGAAATTTGCGAGGGAGTATTTTTTTGTCCTGATTTATTGCTGAAAGATTGCGAGTTATTTTGCGAACTTGGCGGGGCTCGTAAAAATTTGCTGCTGAAAATTTGCGGGATATTCTATAAAACTTGCTGCAACTCTCTCAAAAAATTTTATTCCATCATTCACAAAAATTTTTATATCATGGAGGACTGTTTATTATGGGACTCAAGAAATTTGTCAAGAAAAATGCTCCCGACTGGCTATTACCTTTTTTGAAAGCAAGCTATATGACTGTGAAATTTCCTTATACTCTTATTCATAAACGTAATATAATAGCTCGTGCTGAAAAATTAAGGCCGTATTATCGTGATGAATTATCGCGCTTGATTTTATCTGATAGAGAAAAACTTTTATTGACTAATGACGAAAAAATTTTTATTGATCGTGCAGTAAAACAAGGCTGGAAATTTTACCCTTCATACAATCACTCACATATTTTAGTTATATACGATGACAAGAATAGCAAAAATTTTGATTATACGATGAAATTTATACAACTTTCGGGCTTATCTGATAAGTCAAGGACTCTATCTCTTGATAAATTCATGAAAGACTCTAATATTATGGAAGATGAACTAATTATAATTGTTATGAGCAAAAAGAGTCGCGCAAAATTTCTTGATTATGCATGTAAGAAGAATTTATTTTATAAGCATAATTTTTTTATTGGTAATTTATCATCAGGACGAGAAGACATACAATATTTTGATGTATTTGACCCAGTCGACAATGAAATTATAATAGATGCTGGCTGTTATGATGGTACGACAGCAAAACAATTTTTAGAGTGGGCTGGCGATAGAGTCAAAAAAATTTACTCGTTCGAATTAGACCCTATCAATGCGGCCAAGTGTGAAGAGAATCTAAAAGATTTACACGATAAAGTTACTCTCATTAAAAAAGGTACATGGGACAAAGATGAGACAATATATATAAATGCGTTAGGCGATATAGCCAGTTCTATGATAAATGAAGGAAATGATATTGCTTATCTCACGTCAATAGATTCTGTAGTGAAAGATGAGCGCGTTACATTCATAAAAATGGACGTTGAAGGCGCGGAGCTTAAATCTTTAATCGGTGCAAAGAATACTATAATCAAGAATAAGCCCAGACTCGCAATTTGCGTGTATCATAAGGCCGAAGATATTTACGAAATTCCCGAATATATATTATCGCTCGTGCCTGAATATAGATTTTATCTGCGTCATTATTCTTCAGCTGGCCCTGAAACAGTTTTATATGCAAGCTGCGATTAAATAAATAATTGAGCTCTCTTAGTGTAAAATATTTTCTCAGGAGGGCTCATAAATTGAACATAAAAATTTTATTCGATTTATTTATAACTTTTGCGAAAATCGGCGCGGTAACTTTCGGGGGCGGTTATGCGATGTTAATGATTTTATTGCGTGAGGTCGTCGAAAAAAAGCACTGGGCAGCGGAGCAGGAACTAACAGACTATTACGCAGTCGCACAATGTACTCCCGGGGTTATTGCCGTGAATGTCGCTACTTTTATAGGCAAAAAACAGGCTGGAATTATGGGCGGGATAATTGCAACAATCGGCGTAGTATTTCCGTCAATTATAATAATTTCACTCTTATCGGGAATAATTCACGCTTATTCTGAACTCGAATGGGTGAGACATGCATTTGCGGGAGTCCGTGTCTGTGTGTGTGTGTTAATATTTAATGCTGTCTTGAAAATTTTTAACTCGGCTATAATTGACAAAATCACGCTTTGTATTTATATATTAATTCTTGCCGGGACAATATTATTTAAAGTATCACCGATTATATTAGTCGTTCTTGCCGGCGCGGCTGGCTTGCTTATAAAGGGGTTGAATAAGTAAATGCTATATATAAAACTTTTCTGGGAATTCTTTAAGACTGGCCTATTTGCAGTCGGCGGAGGGATGGCAACACTTCCATTTTTATATGATATATCAGACAGGACAGGCTGGTTTACTCATGAACAGTTAGCGGACATGATAGCAATTTCTGAATCGACTCCGGGGCCGATCGGTGTAAACATGGCGACTTATGCGGGCAAATTGACTGCGGGATATTCGGGGGCAATCGTTGCGACTCTGGGATTAATTACTCCGAGCTTGATAATTATATTAATTATTGCTGCGTTCCTTCAGGCTTTCAGGACAAATAAATATGTCGATTCAGTTTTTTACGGAATGAGACCGGCCAGCACTGCAATGATTACGGCTGCATGCTTTCTCGTTGCTAAAATTGTATTTATTCAAGACGGGCGATTTCTTAATATAAACTGGGACTCGGTTGATTTGGCTGTGTTATTATTAATGTTCACTCACACTGTAAAATTCACTAAAAAATTTCACCCTGTTATTTGGATAGCTTTGTCGGCTTTAATCGGCGTTATATTCAAATATTAAATAAAGGCGGACAGGGATTTATTTATTCATTCTCTGCCCGTATTTGTTTTCTTGAATAAATTTTCCCCGTTAATCTGGCAAAGTTTTTAGTTAGTTATGATATAATGCGATAAAATAAAATTTCAGCAGAAGGAGTATTGACAGTGCCAAAATTTTCTGACATAATCGGCTTCACGGCTTCACGGCTTCACGGCTTCACGGCTTCACGGCTTCACGGCTATTGTCATATCCTTTTAGCATATCACAAGAATAATTCATATACAAGAATAACAAGAATAAATAAAAATTTTTTACTCCGTCGTGTATTTTGCGAGGGGGTATTTTTTTGTCGTGATGATTTATTGCTGAAATATTGCGAGTTGTTATATGAAACTTGCTGCTACTCACTCATTTATTCAGTAATTCACAAAAATTTTATTAATAATTTTATTTTATGGAGGACTGTTATTTATTATGGGTCTCAAGAATTTTGTCAAGAAACATTGTCCTGATTTCTTATATTCATTCGCAAAAAGTTGTTATTGGTTTTATCATAGAAAAATGATGGCTCAGGAAGTAATAACACGTGCTGAAAAATTGCGTCCGTATTATCGTGATGAGTTATCGCTATTTATCTTGTCTGAACGAGAGAAATATTTATTAACTCATGACAGAAATATTTTTCTTGATATAGCAATAAAACAAGGCTTGAAATTTCATATATCTTTCAGTAATTCTTATATCTTGATTATATATGAATGCAAAAGCCATAAATTTGATTATACAATAAAATTTTTTCAGGCTTCTGATTATGCTGATAAATACAAAACTTTAACGATTGATGAATTTATGAAGAGCCCATCGTTAAATGAAAATGAGTTAATAATTCCTGTCATGAAATACAAGAATCTAAATAAATTTTTGCGCTTTATGTATGATAAAAATTTACTGTATAAGACTAATATCTTTTCTGGAGGACTAGGATCAGGACGAGAAGACCTACAATATTTTGATGTATTTGATCCAGTTGACGATGAAATTATAATTGATGCGGGGTGCTATGACGGAGCAACAGCAAAACAATTTTTAGAATGGGGCGGCGGTAAAGTCAAAAAAATTTACTCGTTTGAATTTGACCCAGTCAACGTGGCCAAGTGTGAAGAGAACCTAAAAGATTTACGCGATAAAGTTACTCTCATTAAAAAAGGTACATGGGACAAGGACGAAATTTTGCACATAAATGCGTCAGGAGGAGTTACAACGTCTACATGTAATGAAGGAAATAGCACAGTCTATCTTACTAAAATAGATTCTGTTGTCAAAGACGACCGAGTCACACTAATAAAAATGGACGTTGAGGGAGCCGAGCTAAAATCTTTAATCGGTGCAAAGAATGCTATAATCAAGAATCACCCCAGACTCATAATTTGCTTTTACCATAAACCTGAAGACATGTATGAACTCCCTGAATATATATTATCGCTTGTGCCTGAATATAGATTTTATTTGCGTCATTATTCTTCTTCGCCGTCTGAAACAGTTTTATATGCAAGCTGCGACTAAATCAAAGCGGACAGGGTTTTGCGCTGCTCTGCCCGCTGAAAAATTTTTATTGTGCTCTGTGATAATTTATGCTTGAACCGTCGGGGAATTTCATTATTAAAATATTTCCGGCCTGTAAAATTTCGATTTCTGCAGTAAATTCTACTCCTAAACTATTGCGGCCAGTTAAAATATTTCCGTTCAACTGAAAGACTCCGGATTCAGAAGGAGTCCCGTTAATCCAGCCTCTATAATTATTATTCTCGTCATAAATCATGACCCATTTTTGATTGTCGACGACTGACTCCCATCTGCCGTAAATTGCCGGAGCTTGCCGGCTTGTCTGTATTCTCGGCTGAATCATAGGGCGGGGCTGAATTTGCTGTAACGGCTTTCTAGGCTGTCTACTGCGGGTAAAAATTACGGCGTTTTCTCCCATTCCGTTCGGTGCATTAGTAAAAGTTGCTACAAGATTCCCCGTCTCAGGGTCAATCATAGCAAAAATTACTTCCCGCTTCCCTTCAGCTGTAGTGATTTCGAGCCTGTTGTCAGCTGCTGAGAATGTCCCGTAAAAATTCCCTGACGCAAAAATTTTATCGTTGTGAATTTCAAGATTTATGCCGTCTGAACTGTCCCATGTGCCCACGTACCAATTTGCGGGGAACCAGTCATGATTCAACGGATAAATATAATGCACTTCTCCCGTTTCAGTCGAACATAAGCACCAGACGTATTTATTCCCGTCTGAGATCACAACCGCAAAATCTTCTGTTATTATTTCGCCGTTCTGCGCAAAAGTTCTCAAAATCGGGACTTCTCCGGACGTATCAAGAGTCATATAAGCGTTATTATTTCTCTCATTGTAAGAGTCAATTTTCACCGGATATGCTGCCTTCTGCATTGAGAAACGCGCAATCTCAAGAACTACATTTGTAGGAGCTAAAAATTTTTCCCGCCTCGTCCTTGCCTCAACTTCTCCGACATGAGCATAACGACCGGGCAGTAATTTCGCGCCGTGATTTATAGTGTCTTCAATATAGGGCGAAAATCGAGAGTCATTCTTTACCTGCTGCTCTAAATTAATATCAGCAAATGAACTTGACGCGCAAAATATTAATATCGCAATTATCAACGCAAATTTTTTCATGATATAAACTCACTCACTTTCTTAACATTGCACAAATGCCGGAGTATCTGCCGGGGCGTTCAAAAATTTTTTGAGTTCGTCATCAAGTTTTAGCAGCGTGATTGAGAATCCTTCCATGTCAAGAGAAGTCATATAATTACCCACTAAAGTTTTAGCGACTTTGATAGATTTCGAGTCAAGAACTTCTTTGACGTGTTTATTTGCTATGAATAATTCCATTAAAGGAGTCCCGCCCATGCCGTTAATCATTAGTGCGACCTCACAGCCGGAATTATAAATATTTTCAGCGAATATCTTATCAAGTAACTTGTCAGCTATATCGTTGACGCTTGAAATTTTTTCGCGGTGAGTCCCCGGTTCGCCGTGAATTCCGATTCCTATTTCGATTTCATTATCAGCTAAATCAAAACTAGGTTTGCCCGCTGCCGGGACTGTACAGGCATTAACGGCCATTCCCATAGATCTGACATTTGCGATAACTTTTCCGGCGACTCTTTTCACCTCGTCAAGATTGAGTCCAGATTCGGCGGCTGCTCCTGCGATTTTATGAACAAATACGGTCCCTGCTATTCCCCTGCGTCCTGTCGTCCACGTTGAATTCTCGACAGCTACATCATCAGCGACTATTACTTGATCTACTTTGATTCCCTCATCGCGTGCCATATCTGCGGCCATCTCGAAATTCATAACATCGCCGGTGTAATTCTTTATTACGAGTAAAACGCCCTCGCCGGAGTCTACAGCTTTAATCGCTTCAAAAACTTGATCCGGTGTAGGAGAAGTAAACACAGCTCCAGCAACTGCACCGTCAAGCATTCCCCGGCCCACGAATCCGCCGTGTGAAGGTTCATGACCCGATCCCCCGCCTGAGACAAGAGCAACTTTCTTATTTGCCTTATTTGCACGAACAAGAACGTCAAAGCCTTCGAGTCTCTTCACGTATTGCGGATAAGCTGCTGTCATTCCGTCAAGCATTTCATTGACAATATTGTCGACCTGATTAATTAATTTTTTCATGATTGTTGATTCCTCCTTACTTAAGAATACGAAAAATTTTATAACTTTGAGGCGTTACGTGATTCTTCTGCTGCTGTCAACACAGAATCAAGAGTCGCGCCTCCTGCTGCCTCAACTGCCGCACACACTGCACCTTCTATTAATGGAGCGTCGGCAATTTCTGCGTGTATATTTTCGCCCTCGTCCTCTAATAATTCTATAGCTGTCTCTGCACTCATTATCGCGCTGCCGATATCGGCCAAGATTGCAACCCCGTCGCCCTGATCAGCGTCTTTTATTGCGTCTGCTATTAATTGAGCGTCCGTCCCGATTGAGCCGTCTTCGAGTCCTCCCGCTGCTATAATTCCGGGATTCCCTCCGGCCATTTCGTTAGCAAGATCGCATACACCTTCGGCAATTTTCCAGCTGTGAGAGACAATTACAATTCCTACCATGATAAATTATTCTCCTTGTTTTGAGCGAGTCTCTAATTGCTTCAAGAGTAATTGCGGCACTAGTTGCGCCCGGGTCTTGATGGCCTATACTTCTTTCACCGAGATAACTTGCGCGCCCCTTTGTAGCAATAATAGTTTTCGTGAATTCTACTCCGTCATTAGCAGATTTGCAGGCTGAGTCAAGAGCTGTGATAAAATTTTCGCCCGAGTCTATTTTTTCGCAGTAAGTCTCATAAGCAGGTATTAAAGCGTCTAACATAGTTTTTTCGCCCCTGACAGCCTTCCCCCGTTTTTGAATTCCCGCGATTGCTGCCGAGAATGCTAATTTGAAATCTTCAGGCGTGAGTTCGTGTTTACCCGCTAAAATTTTGCCCGCTTCCATGTAAGCAGTCCCGTATAAAGGCCCTGACGCTCCGCCTACTTTGGATAAAAGAGTCATTCCTGTTGTCTTGAGTGCTGCTCCTATGTCGTTATTTTCAGGAGTGGGAGAAAATTTTCCTTTGACGGCCTCAAACCCGCGAGCCATGTTTATGCCGTGATCTGAGTCTCCTATTTCGCGGTCTAGTTCAGTGAGAAAATCTTTATTAGCTATGATTCGATTCCCTATTTCAGCAAGACAATCATAAATATTAATATTCATGGAAATAGCCCTCCCGTTTTATATAAATTCATAAATTCTGCGTGCGATTTAATGAGAATATTACACTAAAATTTTTGTGATTCAAGTTTTTAAAAATTTGCGCGGCGTGGAA